>JAGQHH010000249.1 GCA_020431945.1 Cyanobacteria bacterium HKST-UBA02
CTTTCACGATCATCTCGAAAAATTGAAAGACCGGGCCGGGCAGCCATTGATCCCAGAAGAGAAAGGGCTCGGCGATTCGCGTGGCGGCTAGCAGGACGATGGCGAGACCGACACAGTTGAGCAGGGTCCCGGCATAGAGAGCCTTGAACCCGCGAAGGAAAGCTGCCGGCTTCTCGCCATAACGGATTTCAGTAAGCTCGGCATCGGTGATCACGCCGGAGCGCCGCCAGCATGGTGCCAGAACAAAACCCATGAGAAGAAATGCCACCGCATAGATCCACATGCGCCAGAGTGAGAAAATTCCTGCTGTGGCGATCAGGCCGGTCACCAGCAAGGGGGTGTCGGCGGCGAATTGAGTGGCAGCCATGCTGAGCCCGGCCTGCCAGCCTTTGAGGCTGCGCCCGGCGAGAAAATACTCTTCGAGATCCTGACCGGCCTGGTCTTTCGCGCGAAAACCCGCGCTTATCGCGTGAGCCAGGAAAGCAACAAGGATTATGACATCTATCATTTCCATGGCTTACTGAATATAACCTATAATTCGGTTGTGAAAATGCAATTACCAATCATCCGCTCATTTATCTTTGTGGTTCTCACCCTGGTCCTGACCGCGGTTTTCCTGCCGGAAGCAGCACACTGCCAGGTGATCCACAACTTCGACAGTGTCATAAAGATCAATCGAGACCGCAGCCTCGACATCACCGAGACTATCGATTATGACTTTCAGGGCGGTGAAAGTCATGGCATCCTGCGTGCTATTCCGGTGGTCTATAACCGCAACTCGGAGCGCTACGATGTTGCTGTCCGTGTCCTCTCCGTCCTGGATGAGAGCGGAGCGCACATGCCCTGGCGAGCGACATTCCAGGGCAACAACCTGATCTTGCGAATCGGCTCGCCGAAGTTGCGCCTCTCGGGCAAGCATTTTTTCCAGCTGCGTTATCGTGTTCGAAGAGCCGTCAAGTTTTTCGAGGGTGTGCCTGAGATCGCCTGGGACGTCACCGGGGCCGACTGGCCGGTGACCATCGAGAGAGCGCGCGCCTCGGTAGTCCTGCCCAAGGGAGTGCAGGAGAGCAGCATCAGACGAAGCGCCGAGCTGGGCCGTCCCCAGGCTGTGTCAAGCCAACCCGAAATCGAAACTGAATCCGAATCCGCTTCTGGGCCGCAGGAAGACTCTCATGGTCGGCTGATCAGATTTCTGGCGGAAGGCATTCAGCCTGGCGAGAACTTCACGGTGTTCATCGGTCTTCCCCAGAAGTCCATGCCCGTTCCCGGTCCCCTGGACGACTTCCTTTTCTTCTTCGGGAAATGGTGGCCCTCGGTCACATTCCCCCTGGTTATGGGGCTGATGCTCGCTGCCGTCTACTGGCATTTCGGGCGGGATCCCGTTGCCATCACCGGAGTCGAGGATCGTTTTTCCGAGACATTCTCGCCGCGGTTTGATATGGCTCCGGCTCAGGTCGGCACTCTCATAGATGAGAAGTGCGATCTGGAGGACATTATCGCCACAGTGGTGGGTCTTGCCGCTGAAGGTCATCTCAAGATCAGGCTGGTCGTCGAGCCAGGCACCGCCGGCGGCTTCGAGAGGTCCGCATACGAGCTTGTGAAAACCGAGCCGGGAGAAGGCGCCCGACCTCTCACAGCATTCGAGAAGCTCTTCCTGGACGGTATTTTCGCTGATGCGAAAGAAGTCGATGGCTTTTATCAAGTAACCGACAAGGATCTCCAGTACAAGTTTTTCCGCCTGATACCTGCTTTGCGTCGGGAAATCAACGAGAGCATGGTCCACGGCGGCTATTTCCGGGACAATCCGGATATGGTCAGGATGGTTTATCAGAGCCTGGCCTTTTTTCTCCTCTTCCTGGGCGTTCTCACCCTAACCGTCGGCGAGCCGGTCACTTATCTGACCACCGGCTCCTCTATGCTCAGCCCCTGGGGAATCGGATTCTGCCTGGCGGCAGGGGTCTCCTTCCTGTTCGCTCCGGCGATGCCGGCCAGAACGAAGAAAGGATGCGACGCCCTGAAAGAGATCCTGGCATTTCTTGCCGCTGCCGGTACGGCTGATAAAAACTATACGGTTCAGAACGCCCTTCGCAAAGACAACGGACTTTTCAGCAGGGTTCTTCCCTATGCCATGGTTCTCGGTATTGCCGATACGTTCGCCCTGGGCTGCGTGGAGAGCGTTACAGAGCAGCCGGACTGGTTCGAGCCCGCCACCAGCCGGGACCTCTTCGAGCCTCGCAATTATGTCTGCGACCTGGGGATCTGTCTGCGAGCCCTGGAAGCGGTCATGACCGCGGCTCCTGCCGAGGACGATCTGGCTTCTCATAAAAACCGGGTATTCACCGGTAGCAGCGGCTTTGGCGGAGGCGGGTTCCGGGAGCGGGGGACCGACGAAGAGGCCGGTAGCTGACACTTTCCAATAAATCTGCAACAAATCGGCCTTGATTGTCGTCAAGGGTGTCAGGTGACTGCCGATTCGTGGAAAATGGCAGTAAGAGTATTAATAGATCACTCCCGATTCCAGGGCTTGGGAAGGAGCAGACTAGAGATGAATAGGTCCGAGAAAGATATTCCGAGGCAGCGTCGCTTCGGGCTCAAGCGTGGCATACCAGGACTTCTGGCTGTGCCCGTGGCAATGTCCCTCATGGGGGCTCTTGCACCGCTTGCAATGGCGGCTATGGAGTCAGACGATGTCGGCATGTACGGCTCGATTACCGTATCGAGACGGGCCCACGTAGCCGCCACTGCCATGAAACAGGGCGACTACGGTCAGGCTCAGGGCGAATACCGCACCCTCATCGGGTTGAGCCCAAAGACCGAGGATTTCTATTTCGGCTTATATGAATCGAGCGTCAAGCTCAACCAGTGGGACCAGGTAGCCCTGGCCCTGGAGGAGCTTTTCAAGATCGATCCTACCTATAAAAGCAAGCTCGACCTCGAATACGGGATCTGTCTCTATCACCAGAACCGTTATGACGAAGCCGAGCCCCTGCTCAAAAAGGCTCTGGCCAGCATCAACGAGCCGTCTCTTGTGGAAGACAAGCTCAAGACCCTGATGACCAAGAGCATCATCAAGCACGAGAAAGTGATTGGCAAAGTCCTCGAGTATCACGAGCCCGAGAAGTTCGTGATGCCCGAGCGTAATGTGGTCGACCCCGAGTCGGTTCACGCTCACCGCTCGAAATACGGTCTCACCCTGGAGAACGCCTTCACCCAGTCCGAGAGTATCATCGTTGCCGAGTTCAAGAATTACGAGAAGGACGGGATGGTCTCTTTCTTCGATCCGCCCTGCGCCAATTTCGTCAGAACGGACTTTCTCAAAGGTCACGTTCCTCTGAACCGCTCCATTCCGATTCGCTTCGAGTTTCATGAGAAAATCGGCGAGAAGAAGCCGGAAGGCTGGAAATTCGATAAAGACAAGATGCCCAAGCCGGGAAGCAAGTGGATTCTCTTCATCAATAGCGCCGTCCCCATCGACGGGATGATCGAGACCTATCACGGCTCTTACGGTCGCATGGAATTCAACGAAGACAATTACGACAAGATCATGCAGATCATCGAGCAGCACAAGGGTCAGACTCGTTAGAGTGACTGCCTGACTGCCTGGAATTGATTCTGAGATCGGAGGTTTGCGATGAAGTTAGTTAGATTGATATCACTGGCGATGATAGTGGCTCTTTTGATACCGCCCCTGGCAATGCTGTCGGCATCAGCAGCAGCGCCTCTCGATGAGGCTTCTATCAAGCGCCGAAAGATCGAGGTTCACAGATACCTCTGCAATATCTACCTTGCGCAAAAGCGAAAGGCCGAAGCAACAAACGAGTTCAAAGCACTGCTGGCGCTGAAGCCGAAAGATGCCGACCTGGAGCTCGAGTACGGTACTTTCCTGGCTCACTATGGCGACTTCGGCGGGGCGATCCCGCATCTCAAGATCGCGGTCGATCAGGATCCCGGCAACGCTACCGCTAATGGGGCTCTCGGTACTACTTATTTACGCGTCAAGAAATTCAACGAGGCGATCGAGTACCTGCGCAGAGCAGCCGGCAAAGAGCCGGAGAGGTACAAGAAGACCTACGAAGACGCTTACAAGTACGTGGCTGACCAGAAGCAACGGGCGGCTATGATCAAGAGACAGCAGGCTGCCAAAAAACAATACGAGGCACAGCAGCAGAAGCAAAAACAACAGGAAGACGACGACGACTGGTAAGTCGCTCTCCGTCAGCAATAAGGACGCCGGTTGCAGAAATGTGATCGGCGTTTTTGTTTATTTTCATTGCGCTGGCTGGGATCGGCTGAGAGTCAGGGTTTGATAGCGGGTACAGGAAACGAGGTTGTTCATGTCCGTAAACGGGGGCGCGGAGTGAATGCGAAACACTTGCATTTTTAGAAAACTGAATACAGGAATCCCGGTTGCAGTGCTGATCTTGGGTCTCATGCCCGGCGCTCTGGCAATGGAGTCGGATGATGTTGGAATCTACGGATCGATCTCGATCTCGCGAAAGGCTGACGAAGCCGCCAGGGCCATGGTTCGAAACGACTATGGTCTGGCGCAACAGGACTACCGAGCGCTCATCGGTTTGAGTCCGAAAACCGAAGACTTCTACTTCGGCTTATATGAATCGAGCCTCAAGCTCAATCAATGGGACCAGGTGGCCCTGGCTCTCGAGGAGCTCTGCCGGCTCAATCCGAGCTACAAAGACAAACTCGCTCTGGAGTACGGCGAATGTCTCTATCATCAGAATCGCTATGAAGAGGCCGAGCCGCTTTTAAAGCTGGCTCTGAGCAAGATCGCGGAGCCATCTCTGGTGGAGGATATGCTCAAGACTCTTCGTACGAAGAGCATCATCAATCACCGGAGAGTCGCTCTGCCTTATAAGCCGGCATCAGTGAAAGTGATTCCAAAGGTAGTGCTGCCTGACAAAATAAGCGAGGATGATGTCAATCCTGATACCACCAGCACCAGTCTCAACTTCGAATGGGCTTTCAATAAGTCTGAAGGAATAATTCTGGCTGAATATAAAGGCTACGAGGCGGATGGAATGATCTCCTATTACGATCCTCCCAAGGCTATCTATACACGTACCGAGTATCTCAAGGCACATATTCCTTCCAATCGGATCGTTCCGATCCGGTATGAGTTTCACGATCAGACCGAAGGCAGCAAGAAGCCTAAGGGCTGGAAATTCGATCCGGACAAGATGATGCCCAAGCCGGGAAGCAAGTGGATCCTCTTCATCAAGAGCGCCGTGCCCATCGACGGCATGCTCGAGACTTATCATGGATGCTACGGGCGCATGGAGTATAACGAGGAGAACTACGACAAGATCATGCAGATCATCCAGCAGCACCGCGGACAGGCTCGCTGAGGAGCATGATCGCGAGCCGTTCCCAGCGAAGCGGGAGCACGCTTCTTGCTCTGCTGCTCCTGCTCTGCTCTATGCTTCCGGTTCAGGCCGGTGGCGGCGAACCTGACCACTCTGCCATTTACGGACTGTTGTCTACGACCAGGCTGAGTGATTTTGCTTCGGTTGCAATGGGTGAGGGCGCATTTCGCCGGGCCGAGATCGCCTATCAAATTCTGGTTTCGAAAGATCCTCAAAACGAGGACTATCTTTCAGGTCTCTTCAATGCCAGCTCCCGGGCTGGTGACTGGGAGAGCGCTAAGAGAGCGCTTGATGAGCTCGTGAAGCTGCATCCTCACTATAAGAAGAGTCTCGATCATGAATACGGAGTCTGTCTTTTTGAGCTTGGAAAACAGGACGAGGCTGAGCGATTTCTCAAGAGGGCTCTCAGGAAGAGCAACAAGCCTTCGGTTCTTGTTGACAGGATCAGCCTGCCGTCTGGCGGCTCTGAACTGGAATCGACTGGAGCCGAATGCGATCCGAGGCTGTCGACAGCTTTCAATCACTGCGAAGTGGTATTGATCGCTGAATACAGAACATTCGAAGGCGATCCTGGCAAAGTCTCGTACAGGAGCCCGCCTGCTGCTATCTTCAAGCCTCTGGAGTTTCTTCATGGGCACCTCAGTACCTCCGCATCTGTCCCTGTCAGATTTGATTTTCACCAGTACGATTCATCGGAAGAGCCGCATCACTGGCGCTTCGAGCCGGACAAGATGATGCCGGAATCCGGAAGCAAGTGGATTCTTTTTGTAACTTCGGCGCTTCCCACTGATGGGGCGCTGACGACATATTGTGGAAGCCTCGGGCGAGTGCCGCTCAATGAGGAGAGCTACGTCAAGATCGTGGAGATGCAATCGCTGTTCAGAGAAGGCAAGCTTCCCGACCATCAATGCAGGGGCGGCTAGCTAGAAGAGAAGATGATCGAGAATCAGAAAAGAGGGCAGGCTTATTGGAAAACATGAATGTTAGCAGTTTCCGGCGAAGCAGGAGCAAGCTTCTTGCTCTGCTTCTTCTGCTTTGCCCGGTGCTGCCGGCTGAGGCGAAGGATGCAAATGAAAGCTCCTCGAGCTCGACTGTTGTTTCCCGAATCGCTGATGAGGCTCATCTATTACTTAAGAGCGGCAACTTTCGAAGAGCTCTGGCGAAGTACCGAATCCTGGTCGGTTTGCGTCCTGAGAAAGTAGACTACTACTTTGGAATGTATGATTCTGCACTTCGAGCCGGAGATTGGAAGCAGGCGACGCTCGCCCTTGATAAGCTTTGTGGTCTGAATCCCGAATACAGGGAAGGGCTCGACATCGAATATAGTGCATGCCTATACCAGCAGGGTCTATTCGAGGAAGCCGACGGCTTGCTGGTTCGAGCTTTTGAGTCCGATGGGGCTCAGAGAAAGAAGTTTCCGGAACTCAATCACCAGGTCAGTGCAAGCTATTTTAGGTTCTCACCCAAGAGAGTCGATCTCTATCTCGATTATCTCCGCAGAAAGGCTGAACGAGATCCGGAGAAGTACAAGAAAACATACGAGGCGGCTCGCCATTATTTTGAGAGTAGAAAACAGGGGCGAGTGAAAGAAAGAGCCCCTGTTGAAGAGGAAGACGACTTCACTGGAGCCGTTGCCTCTCAGGCGCCGGTAACCTTATCCTCGGTTCAGGCAGAGGAGGCGACAGCAAGGCGAAGGAGCTATGAGGCTCATCGCTATCTGTGCAATATTTATCTGGCTCAGAAAAAGCGAGACGAAGCAAAAGGAGAGTTCGGTGCATTGCTGGCACTTCGCCCGGATGACAGTGACATCGCTCTTGAATATGGGACTTTTCTCGCTCACTATGGAGAGTTTCAGGCAGCGATACCGTATCTGGAGCTCGTGGTGAAGAAAGAGCCCGGCAGAGTCGAGGCCAATGGTGCCCTCGGGCTTTCTTTGTTGCGGCTAAAGAGATACAAAGACGCCTGTCCTTATCTTCGCCGGGCGGCTAGGCTGGATCCTGCGAGATACGGGAGTACCTATCAGGATCTTCTCAAGTATCTTCGGGGCGAAAAGAACCTGCTTATTGCACCGTATGTGCCGGAGGAGCACATAGACAAGATTTGATTGCAGGGCGATGGTATCGTCAGAGGTGCCAGCTATTTCGCCGCGGCGGTCTCTGTCTTGGAGTCTTCGTTCTCGCCGGTGACCACCACCTGATTGCGTCCGAGTTTCTTCGCCAGATAGAGTCTCTGGTCGGCTCTGTGCACCAGGTCGAATATCGACTCGCCGTCATCCGGGAAAGTAGCCAGTCCGCCGCTGAAGCTGCAATTGAACTGGATACCGTCATCCGACTCGAAAGTCATGTTCCGGAATTCGGCTAGCACCCGATCGACTGCTTTGTGCATGATCTCTTTGCGCTCGCGGCGGAAGGCGAGGATGAATTCCTCACCGCCCCAGCGTCCCCGCAAATCGTCTACCCGGAAGCGCCTTCCCAGGAGCGAGCCGAGCTCGGCAAGCACACGGTCGCCGGAGAGGTGACCATAGGTGTCGTTGACTTTCTTGAAATGATCGACATCGAGAAGACAGATAGTGAAATTGGATTTGATCCGTTCCGACTCAGCAAGAATAGCCGAGAGCTGCTCGGAGAAAGCACGTCTCAAGAGAAGACCGGTGATGGTGTCTTTGTCGGAACGCTCGCGCAGGAGATGAGCACGATCGAGTCTGACTTTCACTCTTGTGAGAAGCTCTTCGTTGACCACTGGCTTGGGAAGATAGTCGTCGCCGCCGCAGCGGAATGCCTCCACCCGTGCTTCCACCCCGGTCTGACCGGTTAGAAAAATAATCGGCAGATCGCGCCAGCGGGGGATCTCTCTCAAGCTTCGGCATACTTCGAAGCCGGTGATGCCGGGCATCATCACATCGAGGAGGAGCATGTCCGGCGGAAACTCTTGCATCACATCGGTGATCTTGTTCGGGTCGTTGAGAGTCTTGACGATCATCCCTTCGTTTCGCAGGACCAGAGCGACTGTGTTGGCGAAAAACTCATCGTCATCGGTGATCAGGACCTTGGGTCTGCCGCCCTGACGGATTGCCACCAGGTGCTGAACGGCTTTGTCCAGGCTGTCCGGCTTGAAAGGCTTGTCGAGATAAAGCGAAGCGCCGGCATGGGCGGCTTCGACCCGGTCTTTTACCTGGGCGTCTCCGGATATGAAAGCCAGAGGCAGGTTGTCGTAACCGGGCAGGCTGCGCAGCTCCCGGGCGAGCTTGAAGCCTGCCTCGGGCATATCGGAGACGACATTGATAAGGGCTGCATCGAGAGGGAAGTGGGCGGCCTTATCCAGAGCCTCTTTCTCGTTGACTGCTCTGACGATCTCTACCAGGCTCTCTTTGCCGAGGTCCTCGATAAAGCCAAGGAACTCCTCGTCTTCGTCCACCACCATGATCCTGGCCATGGAAGGCTGGTGCTCGCCGGTTTCTTCCTTTTGGTTCTTGTCTTCCTTTTCGTCCTCGGCACCCTGAACGGCTTCCATCACTTCTTTCGCTTCGACTTCGCCGTCGTGCTGCGCGTCTACAAGGGTGCGGTCGATCTCGGACCAGAGATGGGCTCTTTCGTCTTCTTCTTTGTCTGCCATGGACACTGCGGTGTCCTCGACGAAAGCCATATGCTCCCCGACCCGCTTGAATCCTAGGGAGCCGCCGGTGCCTTTGATTTTGTGCGCCAGACCCCGGACCTCTTCCAGGAGCTCCCGGTTGCCAGGGTCGGCTTTAGCAGCCTCTACGGCTCGGGCGACCTCGCTGAGTTTTTCCGGGAGGACCTTGGCGTACTTGGTCACCATGTTGAGGAACATGGTCTCGAAATCTTTGAGTTTCTTCTTCTGGGCTTCGGAGCCCTGGTCCTGGTTGAAGACGCTTTCGACCCGGGCACCGAAAACAAATGGAATGAGAGGCTTGCTGGAGATCATGGCGAGATTGAGGTTGCCCAGGCGGGGTTTCATCTCGTTGAGTTCGTCTTTGTCACCGGCTACGAAAACGATCGGTACGTGCTTGCTGAGCGCTCTTGCTTTCTCGAGCCATACATCGGCGCTGATTCCGGGAAGCGGCGCTCCCACGAGCACCAGCTCAGGGGCTTCGGCTTTGATAAAGTCCAGACCTGCTTCTCCGGTTTCGGCCTGGGTCACCTTGTGACCGCGGCTTTCGAAGATCGGGACAATCAACTTGCGAAACTGGGGGTCGGGGTCGACTACGAGGATTTTTTTCGCCATGAAATTTGCTTGTGAGGGGACCTCTGTCGATTGAAATATACCCATTTGAAGGGCCGGTGCCCTGGCCGGGCACATTTTGTTTTCACCGGTCTCAGTGGCTGATAATCAGGACTAAAGCGGGAGATCCGAGCGAAGCTTTCTGGGATTCTGCCAGCCCATCTCGTCAAGAGCCTCATCGAAGCCCACCCTCATGCGGCTGCAATAGTTGAGGGCGATGATGCACTGCTCTTTTTTCATCAGACCTTCCCTGATAAGAGGCAGACAGATGAAGGCTGCGTCCACGGTTTTGCGGTTGAGCTTGTTGGCAGCCTCGAGAATCACTACCAGGTCGCCGCCGTGCTTCTTGCGCACTTCAAGGGCGTCCTTGATATCGTCGTCAGATAGAATCCCTGCTTCTTGAATCAAGTCGAAAGCAGGCTTGAGATTACGCTTGCCCGGGGGGCTGGTGGACGACGGCAAGGCGCCCGAAGGTGAGGCCGCACCCGAAGGAGGAGGCGCGGCGGCAGGCTTCTTCGCGTCGGGTTTTTTCGGCGCTTCTTTGACCGGCTGAGGCCGGGCTTTTTCCGGCTTCTTATCCATTGCCGTATCTTCGGGCATCAGGTGCTGGTCGATATTGCCGCCATGCTTGTGCAGCCGTCGAAGCACGTCCGGAGCCATGTCCGGAGACATTCTCTCTTCCCGGATCATCTCCTGGAGCTTGAGAGCGGCTTCCAGAGTAGGTTCGCTTATCAGTCCGGCATCTTTGAGCATGACCCCGATAAGTAGATTGGGGCGCTTGTCGAGAAGATGATAGTCCAGGGGAATGGGCGTGATATGGTCAGTTTGCGGATAACTTGCCGGCGGATAGCCAGGCGGCATGCCATGGGGCATCCCCTGAGGTGGCGGGTAGCCGGGGGGAGGATAACCCGGGGGCATCTGCTGAGGCGGATAGCCCGGCGGTGGGTAGCCCGGCGGCGGATAACCCGGCGGTGGATAGCCGGGAGGCATGCCCTGCGGGGGCGGATAGCCCGGCGGCATTCCCTGTTGAGGCGGCGGTGGGTATTGAGCGCCCAGGTTCTGATAGCTCTGGGATGGCTGTGCCGGAGGCGGAGCCGCGGGCTGCTGCGGACTGGGTGGCGCCGGCGCCTGCGGAAGCGGTGCCGAACCTCCCATCAAGCCGCCTGACTGCGGCATCGGAGCGGCGGCGGTGGAAAACTCGTCGGTGGGCGCCATGGCGCTTTCATTGCCCTCGTAAGGCTCCGGGGCATCGAGGGAAAATTCATCCGTACCGCCGGGCTTGAGGAGCTCGGGCATCTTGGTGGATGTCGTGCCTTTAGGCGCCGACATCACCAGGATGTCGTACATGAACTCCAGATCGCTGGGGGCGAAAGACTGGGTCCAGACGACTTTCGAGGTGCCCGACTCATCTTGATAAAGGGTCCAGACCGGCTCTTCGACCGTGGATTCCCACTGGCAGGTGACGATGAAAGAGGCGTTGCCCGCCGTCCAGGGCAGTTCCACGAGACAACCACGCCGGTTGGTGGCCTCGTCCAGCATGAACTTGACTTTGGACATGCTGGGGCATCCTGTTTCGGATGGTAGTTTCAGTCGGTTGCTCGAAGAATCTTCTTGCTTGGGCGGCGGTCTGTACATGGTTGCCTGTTTGAGCCTTTTCTAGTCTCGTCAATTCTCTTATGCCACAGTTTAGCTGCTTTTACCGAAAATTCATTCAGCCGGCGCTGCCGGCTTTTACTTTTCCTGAAAAGTGAGACTCGAGACCGCTCCAGCAGCTCAGATAATCTTTCTGCAGA
>JAGQHH010000021.1 GCA_020431945.1 Cyanobacteria bacterium HKST-UBA02
AGCGCTCCGGAGAGTCCGAATTCCAATTCCTCCCCGGCGGCAAGGACGACCCCTACCGGGTCTATATCGGTCCCAATGACACAGTCAGGCTGGGTGCTCCGGACGGACCCGAGATCCGTCTCAATGTTCCGGACTCGGTGGCGGGGCATCTCAAGCCCCAGGTCGGGCCCGGTGGAGATGTGGACGTGCGGGTGTTCTTCGACGGCAAGCCCCTGCAGATCAATGACGACGGCGAGATGCTCATCGGGCGCGTTCACCAGCAGGTGGGCCCCGAAGGGCTCTCGGACATCCTCGATCGGCGGGTAGCGAGCAACCATGCCAAGCTTCGCTGGGACGAGAATGCCGGCAAGTGGGAGTTCACCGACCTGACCGGCGCCCCCAGGCAGGCTGGCGATTATACCGGGACAGTGGTTGCCCGGCGCGGCGGCAACGGGACCTTTATAAGGCGAGAGAATGGCCAGGTGGAGTTCCTCCAGGGCGCATCGACCTATCTCGGACCCAATGACTCGGTCCATCTAGGCGCCCCGGACGGACCCGAGCTCAAGTTCATCACCAATCAGGGTCACAGGCTCCCGGACGGGCGAGTAGAGGTGCCTCGAAAGAATTTCGACATGGCGGTGAAACGGCCGGACGGTACCACCGAGATCACTACTTTCCTCAATTTCCGCCGCCTGGAAGATCCCCAGGGGAGGGTTATCCAGACTCTCGATCCGAAAGGAGCGCGCCGGGGTTTCGAGTATGAAGGCGACGGCTCTCTCAAGCGCATCAAGTTCGACGATGACTCAGTAGTAGAGCGCACCGCCGGTGATGTATGGGTACGAACCACTCCCGATGGGCGCCGTTCGGAATTCTGGCGCGGCGATATCGAGATAGAGCCCGACGGCGCCGTTAGATACCGCGATACCGGCGAGCCTCCTGCCTATACCATCGATCGGGTGGACGGCACCCGGGAAGTCGTTCATAGCAATGGCCGGGTCGAATACAAGAATGTCGACTTCCAGAACGAGCTCAGCTACATGAACGGGATCATGAACAGCTTCGACGACAACTCGCAGCGGCTGCGCTTCAAGCAGATGATGAATGATTTCGAGAAACGTGCCAGGGAAGCCGGTCTTTCCGCGGAAGAGAAAGCTCTGACTTTCCACCATGTACGGCGGCTCTATCAGGCCGAATACGGCGCCTTCCTCACGGCTCCCGAGCGTTCCGGACTGGCCGAGCAGATCTTCTTCCTGGCGGCACATCCGGAGAAAGTCTGTCAGGGCGCTAACAGCACCTGCAATGTCTCGACTCTGGAGAGGCGGCTCTTCGCCAAGAATCCTTCGGAAGCCGTAAGATTGATCTCGGATGTGGTGATTACCGGCAAATATGTGACCGCCAATGGTGTCAAAGTAGATCTCGGACGCATTCCCGGAGTGCTTGCCCCGGACAGCGAAGCGCGCATGCTCGCCCGGGGCTTCAGCGCCGACGGAAGCGATCTCAAGATCGACGGACGCCGCACCTATGCCAGCCAGATCTTCGAGACCACCGCGGTCAATCTCAACTGGGCCCAGAGCGCCGAGTATAAATTGAAGCCCGGAGATATGGTCGTCTACGAAAAGGTACCCGGTCCGGTCACCGGCAGCGGTACCGAAGAGCTGGTTCGGTATTCGGTAGATTCCCTGGGCAATTTGAATCGAGAGGTCGTGAAGAACTCGCCGCATATCTATGTCAGCGATTTGGAGCCGCTCTATCGCCAGATCTCCGGCACCACCGACAGCAATTTCGTCCTCTGGCATGGAGCGAACGGTATCAATTCCGCCGACGACCTGCGCCGCTCCATCGAGAGGATCGAGAAGGAAGGCGGTCCCGGCGTGATCATGGTCCACACCCGCAACGAGCCTTTCTGGACCGACTCCGGCGGCGGTGTCGCCGGCGGCTCCGGGGGCTGGCATGTGGTCAACGTCGAGGGTGTTCGCAAAGATCCTCGAACCGGGCGTTATGTTGTGGACGTCACCAACCAGTGGAACGATGCTTCGCATCATGTGGGAGATCAGGCAATTCCCCTCGAGCAATTGTTCGAGTCTATGAAAAAGCCCGCCTCCGCCGGCAATACACCTGACCTTCCCGGCGGCGCCCTCGATCGCACTACTCCCGATGCGGCTCCCCACACGGCCCTCGATGCGACGCTGGTGAAAGCAGCCGCCAATCTAGATGGCGCGGTCAAAGCCGAGCCTGATTATCTCAGACGATCGCCATACAAAGACGGCGAGCAGGAGTGGCTTGCCGCCTACAAGGAGGCAAAATACGAGCAGAAAAAGATCCTGCAGACTCAGATCGACTATGAGAATGTTTCGGACAGGATGATGGCTGATTTGATACCAATGTTCCGGGCCGGTGTCGGCAGTTCCGAAAATTATGCTCGCTTTCCGGCGGAATTTCGAAATGAGATGGCCAGACGTCTGGAAAGGAAGATGGATCCGGCTCTGCTGCGCTCCTACACCATGTATATTGCCGGTCTGGTGAGGGGAGCTCCCACCGACAACCGTCAGTTCGGTATCCAGATCTTGAAGCATCTGGCCGAGCGCGGCAGAGAATACGGTGACAGTCTGGATGGAGTGTTGTTGCCGTTCAGTATGACCAGCATACTGGAAGGCAATAATGTCGTCAGCAAGAGAATGCTGAGCGAGCTTACTCTGGATGAGCAGGCGACTCTGGTGGAGACGCTCTTCCGGAGCGGGGTGGTCAGCCGTGCTAACGTTCCTGACGGTTTCCAGAGAGTCTTGAGAAGCATGGATTCAGGAGCCATCGATCATCTGAGCGCGGACGTAGTGGATGAGTTCGACAGGGTTCTGGACGCTCGTCTGGCTGAAGCCAGCAAGGGCGGTGCCGATACCGGTCGCCGGGCTCTGGCCACCCTCGACAGGCTGAAAGAGCCCGAGGTGGAGAGGTCGCATCTTGACCGGATCTTCGGCAGTCTCACACCATACGATCGCAATATCGCCATGCAGATACTTGCCGACAACAAAGAATTCCTGACCATGCCCGGACTGAACCGACAATTCGATGAGCTCGCTGAGACGCTGAGAAGCAACGGTGTGCTTACCGCTACCCATAAGGCGAATCTCCGGGGCAATTCGATCGAGACCGTTCAGGCTGTCGTCTTCGACGAGTCCGGAAGCGGCTCGGCCCTGGCTTATCTCTTCCGCAAGCATACCGGTATCGACGTCAATATCAAAGTCGTCAAATCACCGGCAGATCTCCCTGAGGGCAAATTCGTCGTGTTCGATCCCATGCCTCCGGAAGGAAGTCCTCTCCATCTGCCCCTGGAAGATCGACTGACTCGCACAGGAGACGGCAGTGCCTTCGAGCCCGAGCAACTCACTGATTTCCACCGGAACTTCAATATGTTCGACCTGTCCACTGTGGATGTCGATCCTGAGCGGCTCCGGCAGAAAGTCGCAGGGATGGTGGCCGACGCCAAGGCCCGGGGAGTCTATGCGGACATGCCCGTGACCGCTTCCAACACGCCGGCAGCGATCAGCGAGAAAGAGTACGGACAGCTCAACGATCTCCTGAGGGACAGCCACGAGCGCTCGGTGGAGCTCAAGACCAAGCTCTACTACGCCCGGACTGCAGGGGCGGTTCCGCCGGAGGATCTCGAGATACTTTCCTATCGGAATCTTTCTGAGAGAAGCTGGGAAGTCGACTTCAAGCTCACCGATGATGGTACCAGGCACGAAGATCTGATTTTCATCACCGATGCCGATCCCGGCGGAAGCAGTCATCTCGTTTCGCATATCTACCGGCAGGCAAACGGTATCAATCCCGATCAGTTCGTCAGTCTGGCCGAAGCGAAGCGCATGGCTTCCCGGGGCGAGCTGGAGGGCAAGAAAGTCGTCATTCTCGATGACATCGTGGGCTCCGGCGCATCGGCTGCCGGTTATGCCAACAAGCTCAATGAAGTGATCGATATGAGCGGCGGGCGAGCCCGGGGCTATATCGCGCATCTGGCCGGGACGGAAGAAGGACTCGCCCGGGCGCAGCGAGCCATCAATCCGGTAAACGAGAGCGGACAGATCGACTTTCTCAATCCCGACGGCCGCATCGAGCTGATTACCGCAAGCGATCCGCTAACCGTAGTCGAAGACGGTATTCCTCATCGGAAAGTCTCTTCTCCCGGCAAGGGCAAGACCGGGCAGGACAGCGAGCCGATCGTGACCAGGGTTGTGCTGCCGTATATGGTGCCCAATACCAATGAAGCCAGAATCAATGAGATGTTCGTCACCGACCTGGGCTGGCCCGATTCTCTCAGTCGTGGCGACGGTCACAAGATCAAGCTGAGCGCCCGGGATAAAGCTTCACTCAAAGTCCTGGCCCCTGATTATGCCTTTATCGAGAATTCCGGTATGGTTCAGGACGGGCTCGGCACAGTGGTGCGCGGTAGCGCGCTTTCTCCTGAGGACCTCGACCGTCTCGTCCGTGAGAATCAAACGGCAGTGATCGTCGATTTGCGCGCCACCACCGGTGCCGAGCGCAAAGGAGCCAATCTCGATCCGGTCCATGAAGCCGAATGGATCAACAACTACAACGACAGCCCTGCCGGTCAGAGCCAACCGGTGGAGTACCACCAGATCGGTTTCAGCACCGCCAAAGACGGCTTGCCCTCCGAAGCCGATGTCGATCATATGATCGAGGTCATCCAGGATGCTGCTCTCGACGGCAAAAAAGTCTATGTCCACTGCGAGCACGGCCGGGACCGCACCGGCTTGATGATGGCTCTCTATGAAGTGGCTGCCGGCATGGATCCGCAGGAAGCCTACCGCCGGATGGTGGCTTTCGGCTTCCGTCAGGACTATCTGCATATGAAGGATTTCTTCTTCGCCCAGGCCGAGCGTATCCGCTCGCGACGCGGCTAGAATTTAAGAATGCTTCTGGTCAAAGATCACGGTCGAATCGAAGAGATGCCCCTGCCCCCGGGCTGGAGCGAGCACCGCCAGATTGAGGATAATGCTCCCGGCATGCCGGACCTGCGCGAGTTCCAGGCGGACGGTGAGCCGGAGGTGAAGCTCTGTCTTTATTACCGGGGCAGGCTCATGACGGCCCCGGGCGGGGAAGCCTTTTCGAAAGTCCTGGAGCAAAAGCCCCATGTGCTTCTCAACAGGGAAATCGAGTCTTTGCAAGAGGTCCTGGAGGATGCCGCCGCCGCCGACTTTTTCACCCCACTGTCCATCCATACTGCCGAGCTTGCCGGGAGGACCGTGCTGGTTCTCGAGGGGCGCTGGAAGAGGCAGCAATGGGACACTTATTCGATTTATCTGAAAGCCGATGAGGAGGGGCGAGCCGTCCAGCAGATCTATCTCCTGGCACCGCCTGCCCGATATCCGGTATTTCTGCCCCAGGTCAAGAAAATCCTCAAGGAATTACGCTGGAAAGCCTGACTCTGGTTCGATTCTGCCCCTGTCTCCCCTGATCCGGCTCCGGGCATTTGATTGTGCTAGGATGACCATTCTGGATCGGACTGTGACTTTAGGAGCAGGTGAATGAAGATTTCCCGACGGGTTTTACTGACCGCTGTTTCAGCTATTTTCGCTTCCCAGGTGTTCAGCCTCTCCGGCGCCCTTGCAGCCGGAAAAGGCGTATACGCCAAATTTGTTACCACCGAAGGCACCTTTACAGCCAGGCTTTTCGACAAGCAGGCTCCCAAGACCGTGGCTAATTTCGTCGGTCTGGCCGAAGGCACCAAAGAATGGAAAAACCCCAAGACCGGCGCCACCGAGAAAGGCAAGCCTTTCTATAACGGGCTTATTTTCCACCGGGTCATCGAAGGCTTCATGCTCCAGGGCGGATGCCCCCTGGGTATGGGTTACGGCGGTCCCGGCTACCAGTTCGCCGACGAGTTCAACCCGGAGCTCCGTCACTCCAAGCCCGGTATTCTTTCCATGGCTAATTCCGGTCCCAATACCAATGGCAGCCAGTTCTTCGTGACCCTGGCTCCCACCCCGCACCTGGACAACAAGCACTCGGTCTTCGGGGAAGTGGTGGAAGGCATGGATGTCGTGAAGAAAATCGGCTCTACACGTACCGGTCCTAACGATCGCCCGGTCAAACCCATTGTCATGAAACAGGTGATTATCGAGCGCCGCTGATAAGGCCCCTCGCATTAAATCACCAGAGCCCGGGGTCAGGGAACTTCCCTCCCCGGGTTTTTCTTGCCGGTTTTTCCTGCCACATCTTCCTAACAAACCGGGTCCATACTCCAGGCATCCCCTCAAAAATCACTCGCTGGAGAACACACCATGTCAGGACCAGGTCAATTCGAAAATGTCGGACGCATTGTCGATTGTGTCAACCAGGGCAAAGACGCCAATCATCTGCTCGACGGTATGAGCAATCAAGAGAACCGGGAGCTCATGAGACTGATCAGAGAAGGCAGAAACAGCGGCTCCGGCAACCAGTATCTTCCCGACCTTACTATTACTATCAACAGCGACGGCATCGATTTCAACCAGAAAGGACCTTTCCCCGGCGGCGTTTGCGAAGCCCCGAGCGCTGTTGCCATGTCCGCGGCCGGCGGCGAGCGTGCTCAGAAGTCTGCCGAGCACAAGCCCGAGCAGAAAGCCGAATCACACACGACCGATCCCGAGCTCGCCCGCATCATGGAAGGCTGGGACCGCGATGCCAGACAACAGCGTCAGGAAGCCACGGTGACCGGTTTCACCGATGGTATCACCGGCAATGTCGGCGACTGTATGCACGATACTTTCGATCAGACCGCCAAGCTCGAGCTTCGCCAGAATCTCATGAAACTCAAAGAGCAGTCTCCTGAAGTGGTGGAGCAAGTGATGACCAATCTCGAGAAAGAGTTCGGTCGCGGTCAGAGCCTCGAAAAACTTCCCGTGGTCGGCGATCTCGTAGCCCAGACCCGCTCCGGCATGGACGTGACCTATGCCAAAGACCAGAACGGCAACGACATCAAGAGCCAGCCCCTGGAGATCCACTTCAAAGGCTCATTCAATAATGGTGTCGGTGGCGAGACTATTTATATGAACAAGACCCTCGCCGAGAACGCCGAGATCGCCCGCGCCGAATTCAAGTCCACCGGGGACACCGTGGGCACCGGCGGCAGCAAGCAGATGTACGAGCTCAACCGCGATATGAACCAGCTTCCCGAAGAGAAGAAACTGTGGTTCGACAGAGTCCTGGATAAATAGGCTCTCTCTAGTTGATTTTATAAGGGGTGCACAGTCCCGGAGATTGAATGATCTCCGGGATTGTCCTTGGATTTTGGCGTTTCGGGCGAGGTAGAGGTGTTCTCTTTTTTCAAAAGGGCTGGATTTAATGCAACACACGTAAAGCGGTTTGTTAATTCTGCTTGACACTGGAACCGCTTGTGGTGGCAGTGTTTGAAAAATGGAAAATCCCGAAAACCCTGATTTTACAAAAGTTCATTACCGTTGCAGCAAAAAAACAGCGATTCCGCAAAT
>JAGQHH010000250.1 GCA_020431945.1 Cyanobacteria bacterium HKST-UBA02
TCCACCAAGACTCGCCTGGAGGAAGAGCTGGCGGTTCTGGACGCCACCCGCAAGAACCTCGCCGCCCGGGCATCGATCAAAGACGCAGTAGGTTGAAAGATGAGCGATGAGCGAAAGCAATCAGGAATTCTCGAGTACCTTCTGGCTGCGGTGCGCGCTTCCTGCCACCAGGGCAGCATTGGGCATATCAGTGGACTCGACTTTGCTTTCTGCTCCCGGTCTGTCTCTGCCGCCTTCCATATGCCTGGCTATAAGCCGTTCTCTCAGAATATCCGGGGGAACGTCCAGATAATAGACCTCGTCGAAATAATACCGTAACCGGTGCCATGGCTCGCGCTCGAGAAGAAGATAATTGCCTTCCACAAGCACGATAGTATGCTCCGGTGCCACCAGGCCTGCATCGGCTATGGACGACTCGACCGAGCGATCGAAGACGGGAAAACGCGTGGGCTCGTCGCTATTCTCACGCAGCCTGGCGATGAGCTTCAGGAAGCCTTCGGCATCGAAAGTTTCGGGCACCCCCTTGAGATGGTGCAGTCCGATATCTCTCAGATAATCATCCTCGAAGTGGTATCCGTCCATGGGGACCACCACGGTCTTGTCCAACAGGAGCGGCGAAAGCAGCTCCCGGACACGCCCGCTGACTGTGCTCTTGCCTGCTCCCGGCGGACCGGCGATGCCCAGGATGAGCCGGTCCGAGCTGTCTCGGACAAGTTTCTCGATTCGATCGGCTATCCAGCGCGCTGGCTCAATACTGGGGATCATCCGGTGATCTTCTGCTCGGCTTAATAAAGAATCGGTCGACATGCGTTATCATGGCACATTCATGAATTATCGAGCTAGATGGAGAACCAGAATGAATTTCAGCGCAAGACAATTGCATAGACTCCCGGTCGGGGGGCGCGATGATCGGCTCAACCTGGCTTTCTTCAAGACTCTTGCAATTTGTGGATCTTTTCTTGCCATGATGCTCTGCTTGCCTGGATGTTCCAGCCAGCAAGCATCTACCGAAATGCCGGAAGCGAACAGTCAAACTGGCGGAGAGCAAGCGGCACAGGCGCAAGAGAAAAAACCGGAAGAGAATCAACAAGGAGAGACTCAACCAATGACCAATGCAACAACCACTCCCAGCGGCCTGCAGATCGAAGAGATCACTGTCGGCAACGGCGCCAGCCCGCAGAACGGACAGACAGTCTCGGTTCATTACACCGGCTGGCTTACCGATGGCACCAAGTTCGACAGCTCAGTGGACCGTGGACAGCCCTTCCAGTTCGTGATCGGCCAGGGTCAGGTGATCAAAGGATGGGACGAAGGGGTTGCCACCATGAAAATCGGCGGCAAGCGCAAGCTCACCATCCCCGCCAATCTTGCTTATGGCGATCGCGGAGCCGGCGGCATCATTCCGCCCGGAGCCACCCTGGTCTTCGAAGTGGAGCTTCTGGGGGTTCAGTAGAGCCAGTAGATTCCAGACTGCTTAGGAAAACGGTCCGGTTTGTAGCCGGGCCGTTTTTTCATTTCAACGGCTGGTCTCCAGTCAGAGAAGGCAGACCGTAGCGTGCTTCAGCCTCTTGAAAGAACTCGGGAGTGAAAGAGAAGAGCTGGGAGTGAATACCGCATTTGATGGCAGCTTCGACATTGACCTGACGATCATCGAGAAAGAGGATCTCCTCATGGTACTCATCGATACCTGAAATAGAGCACCGGTATACAGCTTCCTCCGGTTTGACACTCTTCTCGTCACAGGAAAACGTGGCATGGTCGAATCGGGGAAACCACTGACAGCTCTCGCCATGGAGATTGTCCTTCAAATCCACCGGCATATTCGAGAGGAGTCCTACTTTGATCCCCTGCGCCTGGATAGCAGCGAGCCAGGCGATCATTTCAGGACGGGGACGGCTCCAGCTCTCGACATCGATCCTGACAAGCTCGCTGAGCGCGCTGGTATCGATTTCACGGCGGGCGGCTCCGGCGATTTTGCCCCAGTAGTCATGAGCAGGACTGGTGCCCCGGTCATAATCCTCTCTGAATTGCCAGTAGAGCTCGGTAAACGCCTCTACCTCGAGATCCAGCAAGCCGGCCATGGACCGGGCGTCCTCCGGATCGGGTTCCAGACTGAGAACGTTCCCATAGTCGAAGATTACGGCTTTTATTGGACTCATCTGGTTAAGAATACCAGGCGTCTCATAAAGAAAACTGATGTCTATAAACTCATTAATTGATATCAAGTAACATATACAGGTGAATAATTGGGTTTAACTAAGCAGGGGGCGGAAAGTATCCGCGGTAGCCGCGGTTGACGCCGGATCTCAAGAAGGTCGGAGCCCGAGATAGCGATAGGGTGGGCAATGACAATGTTTAGACAGGCAGGAGCAGGGGCACAAAAGCTGCAGTCGGCCAGCCACTGGAGCCGTTTTTGCCTCGAGTGGCCCTGTAGAACTCAAGCTGAAGCAGAAACAGACTGGTGAAATACGGATGTCCGTAACCGGAAACGAACTTGGCGAGCTTTTAATCGATCTCGGTCTCATCACGACCGAAGACCTCACCAGCGCCATGGAAGAGCAAGAGAAGTCCGGCGATCGTATCACCCTGGTGCTTTCCCGGATGGGGCTGGTGAGCGAACGACAGCTCAAGGACGCTCTCGAGCTGCAGTACGGTGTCAATTACATCAATCTCGCTTCGACACCCCCGGAAGACGAGTTCATCAGGCTGATTCCCGAAGAGATCGAGCGTAAATTCTTTTGCGTACCCGTGGCCAAGCAGGGAGAACAGTACTCCGTAGCTATGGTGGACCCTGACGACGTCATCGCCGCCGACGCTATAAAAAGCCACTTGAGCTCCTCCAATTTCAAGAAGCTCGTCTGTACCGCTGATGATTTCGAATATCTGATGCGAACTACTTACGAAGCCCCGGCGATTGAGGAGGAATCTTCCAATGGCGGTCCTGACACCGGTGAAAATGCGATTCTGGAAAGCGCCGAAGGTGAGACGGATACCGATCCCAATCTGAATCCTATCGAAAGTATGCTGGCCGGTCTCGAGTCGGTTCCCCCCGAAATAGAAGCGGAAGCTGAGCCCCCGGCCGATTTGTCCGATGCATCGAGGACACCGGTGGAGTCGATCAAGGGTGGTGCGAACAAACTCAGGGCGGCTTTCGGTTCGCTCTTCGGAAAAAAGGGCAAAGGCGCTGAGGAAGCGGACAGAGAAGAAGACACCATTCCCCCCGATCCCGGACTGGAAGAGCCCCTCGAAAAGTTCTCCGAAAAGGATGTCATAGACAACGTCATGGATGACTCGTCTCGGCCCTTCGGTTCTCTTTTCGAGGACGACGAAGAGGACGAGGCGACTGATACTACAAGTAGTGACTTATCTTCAGTACTCGAGGAAACGATCGCACCGGAGCATGCAAGTACCCAGGCGAGTTCCATCGATTCTCTCTTCGGTGACGCCGACGATGATGACGAGGAGCTCGTCGGGCTCACTCATCCTCCCGGAGAAGATACCGAAGAGACGGTGCAGACACGACCGATAGATCCGGAAGAGATGTCCGACATCGCGGAAGCCGTCACGCAATCTAGCAGTTTCGGAGCCGGACTTTTCGATGATGAAGAAGACGAGGAAGATCTGGCTGTTTCCAAACCATCTACCACCAGCCTTTTCGCAGATGATGACGAAGACGAGGACTTCACTCCCGCAGCCGTCGAGGCTGATGTTCCGAGCTCTTCACCTGCAAGCCTCTTTGCTGACGACGATGAAGACGAGGACTTCGCCGCCGTTGTTGCCGAGACTGATGTGCCGAGCCCTTCTCCTGCCAGCCTCTTTGCCGACGACGATGAAGACGACGAAGACTTCGCCGCCGTTGCTGCCGAAGCTGATGTTCCAAGTCCTTCGCCTGCCAGCCTCTTCGCCGACGACGAGGAAGAAGAGGACTTCACCGCTGTTGCTTCCGAAGCTGATGTGCCGAGCCCGTCACTGTCCGGTCTTTTTGCTGACGACGACGATGAAGAAGAGGACTTCGCTTCTGTAGCAGCAGAGCCCGATATTCCGAGCCCTTCGCCTGCCAGTCTTTTCGCCGAGGACGAGGAAGATGAGGATTTCGCTCCGGTAGCTACGGAAGCTGATGTTCCAAGTCCTTCGC
>JAGQHH010000251.1 GCA_020431945.1 Cyanobacteria bacterium HKST-UBA02
GCTTTCACGTCGCACCCTCACATATTCCTCATTTCTTCCCTGATAGTATGGTAAGGAAGGTCGAAGGAGGCACAGCTAATGACAGCGAAGAAGAGAAAGCAGAAGCAAAAGCAGAAGCGACAGCTCAAGGATTTGACCGGCGAGGTCAAGACCGATGCTAAAGCCATCGACTCTGTCTCCGGAGGCTTCTTATCGCCGAGGGCCCCTTCAAACACCAACCTGGATGTTAAAAAACACGGCACAATCTAGGACGAATCTGCCTATTTTACCAGTGGGTCGAGCTGTCCTGGACTGTATTGCTTCCGGAGCGGAAACGATCGGCTGCTCCGTAGTCGCCTCGGGACTCGGCGTCTCTTGCCCGGCGCTCCCAATCAGGCATGGAGCTGGAGCTGTTGCCGCCGCCGACATCCATAGGATGGCTAGAGCTCGGGCTCGAGACTGAAAGAAGCCCGTATCGCTTGACGCATTCTTGAAATTCTCTTGCCTGCCTGGCATTGTCAGCTACGAACCATTTGCGCTGCTGCTCTCCGGCTCCCTGAATATGGGAAAGAAGGCTTTTGGCTTTCTCTTTCACTGCCGGGGAGCCGCTCTTGCAGAGAAGAGCGCGTTTGAGGACGATAGTGGCGGCCATATAGTTGTTTTTCGAAGCCAACATCACAGCATCGAGATAGAACCAGGTGGGATTGTCCGGCTCGACTTTCTGCATCGATTTGTAGAGCTTATTGAGCTCCATCCTGGCCTGCACGGAGTGAACGTCCCGGGCACTGTCCGGGATACGGGAGACGATTTTTTTCTGCAATGTAATTGCGCGTCTGCCGATGGTCCCCAGGGAATCTCCTCCCATCCTCACCGAATTGAGAAATGACGGGTCTTTCGAGCAATTCAGGGCCTGCCCGATTGCGGCCCGGTAACCCCGGGCGGCGTCGTCGAGAAAACCTGATTGCTCCTGTTGCCGTGCTTGAATATAAGAGCTCTCGGCATTTTTCATATATAGTCGGGAATAACCCGGGCTGGCCTGGCATGCTGGCATCGTAGCAAGAGCCAGAAAGAGAATGAGAGCTGAGAGCAGAGTGATCCGGAGCATAGGTCTTCTCACGAGAACCTGTATAGGGTAGCACATGCTAAACTGGCAGCCATGAGACTTTCGACCGGATTGGCACTCGCCTGTTTTTTTCTGCACAGCCTTGCGCTGCCTGCCCTGGCGGGGATTGAGCCGCGGCTTCAGGGAGACTGGATGATGGAGAGCGCCAGTCCTCAGAAGACTGTTTTCCATGTCATGGCGGATGGACGCTACCGGACCACTCTGGGGAGCGCCTCTCTGGAGACCGGCAAGTTCGACGCTCTGGATGGAAAGTGGTCGGTGCGCTCGGATGTCGGTCGAGCCGATACAGGTACTTTTTCTCTTATGGGCGATATGCTCATCCTCAGAAGCAGCGCCGGTATAACCACGCAGTGGAAGCGTGTCGGAGCTGGTCCCAATCCGGGTCTGCAGGCGGCGGTCTCGACAAGCTCGACTTATCCTCCGGCACAGGTTTCCACTCCGTCCTCGATTTCGGCTTCGGGAGCGGCGCCTTCTGCCCCCAGCCTCGACAGCGTCATGAAGGTCGCTCAAACCGGTGCCACCATAGCCAATGCGGCCCGGGGTTTCCGTGGCGGAGTCAAAACCGGCATCGCCGGGATGCTGACAGCGGCGCAACAGGCTGCAGCAATCAATCATAGTGGTTCTAGCATATCGCCAGGAAGCACGAATGCGAGCTCTCTTCAAGATCAGTTCAATAAGGAACAACTCGGCTCCCTCGCTCCGGCGACCGCGGTCAATGTCAATCCGTTAGCCGACGAGACTACCGAATATGGCGTCGCCTCTTTCGAAAGCCGAGCCAGGGGACCTCTTCATATCACCAGGATCTCGATATTCGAGCGCGAAAAAGGGATTACCGAGTACTGAATTCGAATATGCTTCAACCGGCTTTTCTCAAAAAGCTTTCGCAGTCAAAATCCGTGCTTCTCTGCGGTGCCGGTGGTGGCTTCGATATTTTTTGCGGTCTTCCATTGTTCTTCGCATTGCGAGAGGCAGGTATCCAGGTAAATCTGGCGAATCTGTCATTCTCGCTCGGGCGGGGGCAAGTGACCGGCCGACGGATCGGGAATCATGTGACCGAGGTCACCGCTTCATCTCACGGCGATGAGTACTATTTCCCCGAAGGATATCTCTGCCAGTGGTTCTCTCGAAAACGCATGGATATGTCGATCTACTGTATTCCGCCCATGGCGGTCGGCGGTATTTATGAAGCTTACAAAGATCTCAAGGCTCATATCGGATTTGATACCATTGTGCTGATCGATGGTGGATTCGATTCCGTCTTGCGCGGCGATGAGTCGATGATAGGAACTCCGGTCGAGGACATGTCTTCTCTTGCTGCTGTCGTGAGAATGGAGGACGTATCCCGGATGTTGATATGCCTCGGATTCGGTGCCGAGACCGATGTCTGTCACGCACATGCCCTGGAGACTGTTTCTCATCTGATCAAGTCGAATGCATTTCTAGGAGCCTCCTCTCTGACCAGTGACATGCCTGAGGTCAAGCTCTTCATGGAGGCGACCGAGTATGTTTTCCTGGAGATGCGAGGTTACGAGAGTGTAATCTGTAGTTCGGTTATCGCAGCTCTTCAAGGAAATTACGGCGACCATCACCATACAAGGAGAACCGTCAGCAGTAAGCTCTGGATCAATCCTCTTATGATGTTCTATTGGGGCTTCGATCCTGAGTTGGTAGCTCGTGAAGTCCTATACATGGAGGGCATCAGTCATGCTGAGTCCCTCGAAGAAGTGTCTAAAACTATTCGTCAATTCCGTTCAGAAGTTTCTGTCCGTAGTGAGTCTCTCTTTCCTGTGCAGTCTAAAGAGGACGAGACTGCGTTTCAAAATGAGTAAGAGACCGGCTCGAAATGAGTGTTTATATAATCAGCGATAACAAAGTCTAGTAATGTCCTAGAGTAAAATATAGGGGCACAGGTTCAAATAATTCAGGTCTATAAAGTAAAGCGAGTATGTTCAAGCCGACTACGATAGCCTATTTCGTTGTGGCAGGATTGATTTCCTTGATCGCTATATTCACGTGCCGCTGGAATGCCGGGGAGCCAGCTAGCCGGGTAAGTCCAGTATTCGTACCTAGGAAGTACGAACTATCAGTTTCAGGTAATCCTCCGACGCTGAGATTTAATGGTCAGAGAGGAATCAAGGTCAAGCAATTTACGGGTTTCACATTCACAGAATGGAGTTCAAGTGGTAAGTTCGTAACTCATGTCTGGTCGATTCGCAGTATGAATCCGGACTTCACTTTGAAAGCGTTGGAATACGGTACTTTGCCTAACAACTGGACAGAGGATGGTAAAGCAGTTCCGCTATTGGATGATACTGTATATGATGTTAATAATGAATACTGTTTTAAGCGTGATTCACGTGGACTGTACTCGGTTTTCGAGTCTCCGTTAAGAACTGACTCCAGATCGGTTCTTAACGAATGAATTCACCTGTACAACTATGAATCTGACATCGCAGAGCAAACCAATATTTCTTGAAGCAAGCCCATGAGAATCCAATTTACACTAGGAGCTGCATTCGCGGCTTGCCTGTCTCTTTTTATCCACCAGCATTGCTCGGCGAATGAAATACAAGAGCGCCGGTACTCTGATTACTTTCAACCACCGAATTCATTCCTTTCTCCATTTGGTGCGCGATCTAAGCCAAACAAGGCTACAGTTAAGGAAGCTGCGATTGACGTGAGGCGGAGAACCTCCGCTCCTACCTTTTTCCACGGAGCAATCAGAAACGGCCAAGGAGTAAATCGAAAGGTATTTTACATATTCGCACCTAAGCTCTATTGTCCAGACATAAATCAAGATGAGTTCTGGGTGTATGTTGCTGACAAGAATTCAAAAATCGAAGCTGTATTCAAATATTCCAGGGACTTGAATATTTCTTTGATCCCTCTATACATTGAGACGGTGCCGCTCCCAAGATGCGATCAAGATCTCTCGACACGCCTCATCAAAGCACCGCAATTTTCCAAACCATCCGTCGAATTAATTGAAGCAGCGAATGTATACGCCAAGTGCCACCTCACACAAAATATCTTCTATTGGGGCGCAAAATTCTTAAAAACAAAGACTGAGACGAAAATTGCGTTAGACTTTGATGACACTTCTGCCACAGATATTCCAGTAGCATTCATAGTGGACGAAGGTCGAAATAAGATTGAAAGCTTCGAGCCATACGGCCGGGTGGATAAATAGGCAGACGATGCTGCTCGAGACGTCAAAATGAGTAGGAGATCTCTTTATCTACTCCCAGATAGGGATCGGTGATGTCGGCATGGAGGATGTCCCTGTAGAGCTCTATCTTGATGCTTTCCGGGGTGACCGGGCGTGCTTGCAAGATCCTGTGGATCTGATCTCGCCGACTCGATTCATTGATCCGGCTATCGGCAAGCAACTCGCCGTAGATTCCGGTGAAGCCGACCGGTACTGTGACCGGTGCCGGCTCGTGGGTCTTGCGGAGTTGCCGGCGGTGATAAGCGAACATGGCCTCTTGCTGGCCACCGGTCTGAGCCAGAGCGGTGGCGATTGCCTCGAGTTGAGCACGGTATTGAGCTGGATCATAGATTCCCGGCAGGATGTCGAACACCATCCCCTTGCTCGTGCATATATAAGTTGCGATGTTGCCGTGCAGGGTCCTGGTGACTTTCCGACCGTTACCGAAGTCGATCTCGACTTTCGGGACCGGTCTCACCGACACCCAGACCGGCTCGAAATGAGTGTTTATATAATCAGCGATATCTTTCCTCGAGAACAACACGGTTCTCGCCAGGCGTGCGTTCGTTCAGCAGAAGCGATCGTCGAGGTTGCCCATGAGATGAAAGACCATAACCGGCTTGCCCGATCGGTTGGCGGCTTCGGTAGCCAGCTTCAGATCGGCGTGCCATTTCACCAGGCCGGCAGAGACTTTCCCCGGGGCCACCTCCATGGTGCGCTCTCGCAAGAGAGTCTTGACCGGTCGTTCGATGACCATTTTGGACATGTCGCCTGGATTTATCTTCTGATCCCTGGCAAGGACCGGACTCGACGTGAAAAGGAGCGCCAGAAAGCCTGCTTTCAAAAAGGAATCGAGCTTCATATGAATCCCCGGAAAAAACGCCGACGATCCCATTTTTCCATTGCCTGAATGAGATCGCTCCGGGGTTTTCCCTGAACTCAGACTTTGATTTTTCCTTTTTTCCTGTCTTTGATGATTTCCCGGGCGGCATTATAGCCCGGCGCTCCCATGACGCCCCCGCCCGGATGAGTGCCCGAGCCGCAGAGATAAAGATTGTCCACCGGGGTGCGATAACGAGCCCAGCCCGGCACCGGTCTCATGAAGAAGAGCTGATCGAGACCCATGTCCCCGTGGAAGAGGCTGCCTCCGGTGAGGTTGTATTCGGTCTCCATGTCCATGGCCGATATTGCCTGGCGGTGGATGATGATGTCTTTGATGTTGGGGGCGTATTCGGCAAGCAGGTCGATACAGCGATCCGCGAACTTGTTCTTGAGCTCGTCGTTCCATTCCAGACCGTCCCGGAGCTTATAGGGAGCGTACTGAACGAACATGCACATGATGTGCTTGCCGTCCGGCGCAATACTGTCGTCGTAAGCTGTGGGGATCGTGCATTCGAGCATGGGACCCTGAGAGGGCTCGCCTCTCTGGGCGTCTTCCCAGGCTTTGTCCATATAGTCCATAGAAGGACAGATATGAATCGTGGTCCGGTGAGGATCGCCGATTTCGCCTTCCGGAGTGGGGAATGCTTTGAACTGCGGAAGACCATCCAGGGCCAGGTTGATCTTGAAGGAGGAGCCGAGACACTTGGAGCCTTCCACCTGGGCGCGGAATTCGGAATCGATGGAGCTGCCGTTCATGAGCTTGAGGAATGTCCGCTTGGGATCGGCATTGGAGATGACGATGTCCGAGGTGAACTCCCGGCCGTCGTCGAGGACCGCACCGCAGGCGCGATCGTTCTTGATGGTTATATGAGAGACACCGACTCCGGTGAGGATCTCGGCGTTATGCGCTTCGGCGGAGCGAGCCAGAGCAGTGCTGATCCCGCCCATGCCGCCTCTGACGAAACCCCAGAGACCGCGCTGACCGGCAGCGTCGCCCATGACGTGGTGGAGGAGGATATAAGCGGTACCGGGGGTGGAAGGACCGCCATTGGTGCCGATCACGCCGTCGGTAGCAAGAGTTGTCTTGATCTCTTCCGATTCGAAACGTTCGTCGAGATAGTCTTTGACGCTCTGGGTCATGACCCGCACCAGGCGAGGCAGCTCGCCGTCATTGAGAGCCAGGGTATGGAGACCCAGGGAGCCGAGCTTGACCATATCGCTGAAGCGCCGGCGGACGATATTGGGCGGAGTCTCCACCAGGAGCTGCTCGATCCATTCGGCGAGCCTGGCGAGCTCGTGCTCGTATTTCGGGAAATACTCGGCGTCTCTCTTGGAGAACTTGGCGATCTGCTCCTGGGTCTTTTTCATATCCTGATAGAAAAAGATATGCCTGCCGTCAGGAAAGGCGGTGAAAAAGGAGGGGTTCTTAGGATAGATGTGATAACCGAATCTTCTTAGCTCCAGGTCTTCGACGATATTTTTCATCAGGAGAGAGCATAGATAGGAAAGGGTGGATACTTTGTATCCGGGCCAGACCTCCTCGGTTACGCAGGCACCGCCCACGACATCACGTTTCTCGAGAACCAGCACGCTCATTCCGGCACGTGCCAGATATCCGGCAGTGACAAGGCCGTTGTGCCCGGCACCGATAATTATGGCGTCATAATGCTTCGTCATGACAACTCCAGGACCTCTCAGTCGAAAAAGACATATCTAAAGAAGCCTTCCAGTATGACATATTTAAGTCGAGCAAGTACTTGGGATACTGTTGATATCCTCTTTGGAGTTTCCCGGAAAAATCGCCTCTTGAAAACCCTCTAATTAGCCCCTCGCTCCCGTAAGCCTTCTAGAGGTCAGTGAGAGGCTAGACAGATGAACATCGAAGTAAGAGACATACCGGGAATCAGCTTTCGGATGAATGTCGATGACTTCACCGGCAGTATCAATGAGCTCGAATATGAGGACCTGGGCAGCTCCGCAGTCTTTCTGATCAGAAAGGCCGGCGAATTCCCCTACCCTCTCTGGAAGGCAGTAAGGGTAAGAGAGGCCGCTGATTCTGTCGATAAGCCGGCCGCCTCGATGACCTTCCCTAAATACATAGCCGATCTGCGTTTCGACGAAACCGCCCGGGTTCTGACCCTGGCCGACCGCAATCTCGAGCATCGCTGGATCATAAATGCCGACGGCAGTCTCGACTTCTACGGACAGCCGAAGCAGACAGAAAGACTTTCCTGAAGCCAAATGCAAACGGGATCGGAGCGGCCGGGATTCTTTCCCGGCCGCTCCTTATTTCAAAGAGGCGCATATGCTCGCAATGTGAGAAACTTGATTTCTTCCAATTGCTGGGGTGAGATGAAAGTAGTCCAATTCCCGGGTGCCCGGACAGCGCAATTGAGCAAGGTGGGCGGCAAGGGTCAGTCATTGATTCGAATGACCCAGGTCGGTCTGCCTGTCCCGCCCGGATTCATTCTGACCACTGAGTTCTTTCAGGAATGGATCGACAGGATCAAGAGCTCCGGCGCCTGGAAAGCCTTTCTCAAAGTCCATGATGCTGCCATGGAAGAAGCCTGCAAGGTTCTCAAGCAGGAAGCGATGAGCCTGGAGTTTTCGAAAGACCAGGAGGAAGAGCTCGAGAGCGCCCTCCGGTCCATGGATAGCAACGGGAACCGGCTCTATGCCGTGCGCTCCTCATCGCCTGAAGAGGATCTGGAAGGCTATTCTTTTGCCGGGGGCTACGAGACCATACTCGGTGCCCGGCAAGAGGAGCTGAAAGAGGCGGTGCGCCGCGCCTTCGCTTCCTGTCTCGATTATCGGGTGCAGTTCTACAAGCTCGCTCATGATTTCGATATCACCGAGCCTCGTATAGCCGTCATCGTCCAGGAGCAGATTGCAAGCGAAGTATCCGGGGTGGTCTTTTCCCTCAATCCCCTCACCAATTGTTATGACGAGGCCGTATTCAACGCTAATTTCGGTCTGGGCGAGTCGGTGGTATCGGGCATGTGCACTCCCGATACCATCGTGGTGGACAAGCCGTCCATGCGGGTCATTCATCGTGTAGCCGGGGGGAAGGAAGCCCGGGTCGTGCTCAGAGAAGGCGGTGGAACCGATAGCCTTTCTTCCGATAGCGCTTCTTCCGATGATTCCGGAAAAATCAGTCTCAGCGACGGTCTGGCACTTTCTCTCACGCGTTATGTGAAAACCCTGGAAGATGTTTTTCGCAAACCTGTGGACGTGGAATGGGCGGTGGCCGGCGATCAGGAATATATCCTCCAGGCTCGCCCGATTACTTCCTATGTCCCCATCGATCGATCCATGCTCACGCCTCCCGGTGCTCCTCGCCGGCTCTATCTCGATGTCACCCTGAGCGTCCAGGCTCTCGAGAAGCCCATATCCCCCATGGCAGTCTCCCTGATCTCGCGCATGGCTTCATTAGGATCGCGCAAAGTCTACGGCTTCGACATGACCCGGAGTAATGTCATGCAACTCGTGGTCACCAGCGCCGGAAGACTGTATATGGTGCTGTCGGAATTCATGGCTCTTCTGGGCAAAGAGCGCATGGCCGCTTTTTTCTCCATTGTCGATCCGATAACCGCAAGGTCTATTCGGGAACTCGACACGAGTAGATACCAGGGTCTTCGTCCCAGACAGCTCCTGGTGCCGGCTATGATCATGTCCCGGGCGCCGCTTCTTTTTCCCGGGGTCCTGCAAGCCCGAGCCTTCCCCGACCGCGCTCATGCCGGGGCTCAGAAGGGCCTGCGGAAGTTCATGAAAAAAGTGCAGGTCCTGCGTAAATCCAGGGCCAGGCTGGAGGTCGTGGAGAGACAGCTTTTCGAGGCGCTTTTCGATTTTCTCGCGCACCATTCAATGCCCTGCTTCCTGGCTTCACGCTGGGCCGTGGGGCGAATGAAGAAGGCGGCTGCCGGAGCCAGCGACGATGAGCTTCGCCGGCTCGAGCTGGCTCTTCCAAACAATGTCACCACCGAGATGGGGCTCGATCTCTACCGGCTCTCTCTGGAGCTCGACGACACCATCGAGATTGATGAGAACGAAGATATACAAGAGCAGACCCTGCCTCCGGAATTTATCGAGAAGTGGAAAGGCTTCCTGGACAAGTACGGACATCGCGGTCCTGCCGAGCTCGACATCGCAGTGCCACGTTATCGCGATGATCCCTCCATGCTTTTCGAGCAAGTGCGCGTGCTCAGCGAATCGGCCAGCGATAAGAACAATCCCCTCAAACGATTCGATGAGAGCCGCCGTCTCAGAGAAGAAACCTTCGAGCAGATCTGTCGGCGTTTGGGAAATGACCCCCGACGCAAGCGACGCTTCCAGACTCTCTATCATGTCTGGGTGACCCTGGGCGGTTATAGAGAGATGCACAAATATTGCTTGATTTACGTTTTCGATGCTCTCAGGCAGAGGTTGCTCGCCGAAGGCGAGCGCCTGGTCAAGAAGAAACGTCTGGAGCGAGTCGAGCAGATATTCGACTTAACCATCGACGAGATCGAGAAGTTCGGGAGCAAGGGCCGCAAAGATCTGGCTGCCATGGCCCGTACCAATCGCGCTCCCTGCGACCGCCTCGCCCAGGTCGGAGCGCTTCCGGCAATCATCGATTCCCGGGGCGAGATCTTGAGACCGCCGCCACCGGCGGTGTCTGAAGACGGCACCGTGGTCGGCGCCGCTATCTCGAACGGCGTCGTCCGGGGGCGCATCAAAGTGCTCAACTCTCCCGATGAGAAGCCTCTCGAGTACGGTGAGATTCTCGTTGCCCGGGCTACGGATCCCGGCTGGACACCGTTATTCGTCAATGCCGGCGGTCTCATCCTCGAGGTGGGAGGTCTTCTGCAGCATGGAGCCCTGGTGGCGCGAGAATACGGACTCCCCTGTGTCGGTGGTGTCACCGGTGCCACCACCCTCTGGGAGGACGGAACTCTGGTGGAAGTAGACGGCAGCGCAGGCGTGATCCGGATTATTCCAGACGAAGACTGATGCTAGTAGTTCTGCTCCGTAAATTGGCTTCCTACATCGCTTTCATGGTGGTATTTGTTGTTGCCGGCTCGCTCTTCTCCGGCTCTTTCTTTGCACCGCCGGTAGAAGCATCGCAGCTCGGCTCGGTATGGACCGAGCGCTTGCGCAATGACCCCGGCGGCAAGCGGGTGCTTTTCATCGGCAACAGCATTCTCTTCACTCATAACGTTCCGAAGATCATGGCAAGTATTGCTGCGACGCCAGCGATGAAAGTGACCGCGGTTTTCGGCGATGCCTATACCCTCGAGGATCACTGGAATCAGCGGGTGGCTCTCAATGTGCTTCGCTCGGAGCGCCCGGGCTGGGAGATCGTGATCTTGCAGGAAGGCACCGGCCGGGACATGGAGACGCCTGCGGACTACGAGAAATATGTCAGGCTCTTCGAGAACGAGGCTCGAAAGATAGGCGCCCGCACTTATATCGTCGAGAACTACTCGGACGATTCGGCTCATTACGATGACCGGCACAAGACCATGAAAGACTGGTCGGCGAAACTAAAGCTGTCTTTCATCCCCATTGGCACCGCCTGGAACGAGCTCAGAAGTCGGCACCCCGAAGTCAATCTATATGAGCCGGACAATCATCATCCGAGCCTGCAGGGCTCCTATCTGATGGCCTGCGTCTATTACCAGGCTCTTTTCGGAGCGGCGCCTACAAGTGGTCTGCGTACCGAGCTCGGTTACACCGACAGATCCATCGGCTCGAGCCGGCTCTTCTCCCGGGTCGCCACCGCTCGCGAGGTGCAGGAGACAGCCCGGCAGGCTGTTGCGTCCATGGAAATGGAAAAATAGGTCAGGGCTTCGAGAACTCTTTCTCGATAGCGGCGGCTCTGGACTTTTGCTTTTGCTTGCGCAGCAAAGCCGCATAAGCTTTCGCTACTTTTTTCTTGAATACAGGGTCAAAGGGCAGGCTTTTGTCTCGAAGCGCTTCCACCGAGCGCTCATATTCTTTGATTGCTTCTGCCGGCTTTCTCTGATTCTCCAGCTCCTGGGCCTTGAGAAAAGCGTCCCGGGCTGTTGTATCCGGTCTCGGCTGGTCTTTAGCTGTCTCTTTACCTGTCTCTTTACCTGTCTCTCGAGTCTTGTTGCCAGTCACTTTCTCTGTTTCGTTCTTGTTCTCATTCTTCTTATTGACCGGAGGTGGGCAGATCATTCCCGGATAGACAGGCACTTGTTTCTTCTCCTGGGGCTGCTTAATCTCTCGGTCGTTTTCTGCGATAGCCGGGGAGCCGTTCAAAAGGGCAACGATAAAAGCGACGGCTGCCACGGCTCTCTTTTTGAAAGCATCGGCAAGACGTCTTCCCACCGGGCAGTCACGAGTCAAAAGAGTGCCGTCCGGGCGCCGGTGCAATTGAACGCAGACCTGACCAGCCTGCATCGCCTCGGATTCGAGAAACTCGGTGGCTTCCTTTCTGGTCATTTTGGAGACGTTATAAACATTGAGCTCGCAGAGGGAGCAGAACCTCACCCTCTCGTCGCCGTCCATGGACTCCCATTTGACCGGGCAGGGGGCAGCAACACAAATGTCATCCAGATCGATGGCAGGTTTTCTCATTTGCACCGGGGTCCTCCTGGGGGGTAACTTAGATTATATGCCTCCATCTCCCATTCTGTGTGCACTGTTGTTCATCCCGATTGCCTTCGGGGCGGCAGCCGTCTTCAAGCGTAGAAACAGCCACCCCCGCTTGTGGATGTGGTTCGCTAGATTTTGGTTTTTGAATCCGGTTGTCGCAGCGATGGCCATAATGTTCGTTAGTCCGCCTTCTCAGGGCTGGTTCTTTCTGTTCCCGCTTTCGACTCTGGCGATTATCTATTTTGCACTCTTTCTCAAGAGTCCCGAGTTTTTGAGATCCCTTGCCAGGGACGCCCGGTTCGACATCTTATTTCGCCGGGGACGTCATTCTTGAAAGTCTTGCGTGATTCCCGGGGCTTATGACTATTTGTCGACTCATTGATTTGAGTCCCGGGGGTGGGAGTATTTTATTTTCGAGGCTGAATGTGAAAATTCGCAATATTGCGAATTTTCGGATTTCGGCAAAAAAAGTAGATACACCCCTCCCCCCAGTAGAAAACCCGGAAAAATGTCAGAAGTATTCGACGAGTTCCTCTATTTGGATATCGCTACCCAGCTCTGGGAACTTAGGGTGGATGCTGGTTTGAGCCAGAAGGAGCTGGCCGCAATGGCGGGCACGACTCCGTCGGTGATCTGCCGTATGGAGGATGGAAACTACCGGGGACACTCCGTGTCGATGATTTCCAGAATTGCCCGGGCGCTGGGAATGAGAATCTATGTCGGTTTCGAGCCCTGTACAAGCGAGCAGGAAGGATGCGAGCAGGATGCGAATAAATAGAAAGCGAATAAGGGCTCAAGCCCGGTTGCCCAGATATTCGATAAACTCGTCGATGGCTTCGATCCAGGCGGAGAGATGCTCGGCCAGGTGACCGTATTTCTTTTCGTGGGCAAGGGCTTGATTTTTGAGGGTCTCCCGGTTCTGCTGGTCGGCCATGGCAGCCCGGCGCGCCCAGATTTCCTTCTGCTGCAGGTCCTGTTCCCGGCGGCTCCTGAGCACATTGGCTATGGACTCGAATCGTTTTACGCTGGGAACGCTTTCCGGAGACGCTTTCATTCTCTCGATATCGCTTTTGAGCTCTTGCGAAACAGCTTTCACTTTGCTCAACCGCTCTATATGCGTGGCTTCTCTGTCCCGCTCTAGATCTTTTCTCCAGGCGTGAAGAGTGGATTCGCTGAGGGAGTCCCTGAGGATTTTCATATATCGCTTTGTCGTGCTGGCGTCCAGGCGAAGGTTGTTTGCCTGCTCCCGCCAGAATTTCTCCAGCTCATCGAGCTTGACCGAAGTGAGGATCAAGCCTAGATCTTTTGTCACCGGGCGGAAGCCAGAGATGATTTGCTTCAGGGAGAAAAGCTCCTGGAGCTGATCTTCAAGCCTCAATACAGCAATCTCGGCAGTTTCGACCAGGCGCTCCTGAAACCCGGGATCGCTTACTTGATCTGCTCCCGTTGTGCTTCCGGCTTTCTTGTTTCCGGCTTTCAGACGAATCAGCGCATGCCTGGCTTCGGAAAGGGCATTCTGGGCATCGAGATAGACTGCGTCGGGACCTTTCTCCCGGCTGACTCTAGTGGCGGATCCCACCAAATTTGCCAGTTTGTTCAGCATGGATTTCTCCTTGTTTCAAAATCCTCATTTTAAAATTGGCGCCGGCAGGCTGTAGAGAGCCCTGAGGACGGCTGAGTCGCTATTGGTCACCGAATTGGGCAGGACCTGTTTGTGTCCGGTATGCGAATACTTGAGCCTTTCCACCGGATACATGATATCGATGGGAGAGTCGCTGTTCTGAAGCCCGAATGCATGGCCGAACTCATGGGCGCCCACAGCCTGGACGATAGCCTGCCATTTCTGAAGGGGTTGCTGAAGGAGAGTATCCACCGCAATCTGGATAAAGATAGGCTCACCGGGTCCGGCGCTGTATATGGTGCTTGCCAGTTCCGGTCCTTTGAATTTCGAGCACCAGTAAACGAGAATATTGGCCTGGGCAGGATCCTTCACCAGCTTGTATTTCAGTATGCCTTCGGTGTCGGCCCAGGCCCATTCGTCGAGACCTTTTCTGACCGAGACATTGAAACCGTCTTGATAGTGTTTCTGCTTGAAGAGAGTGGCGGCTATGTTGCGATTGCGCAGCAATTTAGCCAGCTCGACGATTCTGTCCGGTTTGAGACGCTCTCCCTGGTAGGCTCTGGGAAGCTCCAGCCCATCTGAGATATAGACTTTCACCGGCATGCTCTTTTCGGTCCAGTGGAAGAATTTACCGTTTATGTTCAGGCAGCAATACGGCCTTACATGACTGAATTCTTTTCGATAGCTGTCGAAGCACTTCAGGGCGTTTTTCTTGAAGGTGGAAGACTCGTTGGAGACCAGGACGACTTTGATGAGGGCGTCCTCAGCCTGTTTGAAATCGCCGGCATGAACACAGGTCAGACCCAGATAATACTGGACCGAAGCATCCAGAGGCTCCAACTCGGTGGCTTCTTTGAATTTCGGAATGGCGCCGCTGAAGTCTTTGCGATTGAAGTGAGCCATGCCTTCCGTGACCAGGCTGTTGAATCGTCGGCGCTTCTCCAGGGCTTCTTTTTTGACTTTGGCGAAGCCTGCCTGGGGAGCAGTCAACGCTCCGGTCAGGCAAAGCGAAAGAATGGCCAGGGCGGTTATCGAGGATTTCCGGATGCTCATCATAAGGGTAAGTATAGACCCTTTTGATCTCTTTCTATCGATCTGCCGAGCCCGTCTACTGAGCCCGTTTGCGCCTGGAGATGAAGACGAAAAGTCCCAGCAGGACAGCCAGAGCCGTGACGCAGAGGACAGTGACCATGCAGAGGACATAGAAGACGATCTGGGCTACGGTGGACTTGATCCCGCCTATTTCTTCCCGGAGAAGCTGGATCTCGTCTTTCACCGAGTCCAGAGAGCCCGAAACTTCCTTCAGGGGCTTGCTGAGACCGCTGATCGGGTGTGAAAGAGCCGAGATGGGTTTGCTCAGCTCCTGGACCGGCTGACCCAGGTCGGTAAGGGGCTTTTTCAGCTCGTCGAGAGGCTGTTTGAGCTCGTTGATCGGTTTTTTGAGTCCGGAGATTTCGGTTCCGACGCTTTTAATAGGTTGCTGGAGCCCGCTGGTGGTTTCTTTGAGACCGGAAAGGGGCTCGTTCAGTCCTTTGAGAGGTCGCTCCAGCTCTTTGATGGATCCATCGAGCTGTTTGAGCGGGGGCTCGAGCTTCTTAATAGGCTCGCTGAGATTGCGCAGCGGATTCTGGAGGCTTTCGAGACCCTTCTGGGTGCCTTTGAGCGGCTGGAGAAGGGTCATGGGCATAGTCAGCGTGGATTCCAGAATGTCCAGTCCGTCATCGCGGTTCTCCCTCTCCACAGCAGTCCGGGTGACCGAGGCCTGGGTCTGGGCCGTGCGGCCGCCCACGGTCCGGTTCTGTCCGAATTGCAGGTCGGCTCGATCGTCACCGGCTTCGGTGGCTGCTCTCGATGGGATTTCGGTGTAAGCGGCTGTTGCCAGCTTCTCGTTCTGGACCTTGTCTGCTTTGCCGAAAAAGAACCACTTCGCCTGGGCGTCTGTGCTGGTGGCGAAAATGGCGGCAGTTGAGAAAGCAGCGATTGCAGTTACTTTTCTGTAATTCATTTTCTTGCGCTCTCCGGTTGTCCAGACTAACACAATAGAATAGGACTGAAATTTTTTTTCCGTAAACAAGCCAGTGAAAAGCCACCCCGAGCAACTCCTGAAAGATTTGTCAGAAAGAGAAGACCTCTTTCTGGCTTTCGATCGGGACGGAACCCTGGTGGACTATGCCGATCATCCTGATCTGGCAGTGATGAACGAAGAGTTGAAGAAGACCCTGCTTGCCCTGGCGCGGCTCAGTGGTGTGGAGATTGCCATCGTCAGTGCCAGATCTATCAAAGCCCTCGAGCGAGATTTCGATGCCGGAGACGGTGTCAGCCTCGCTGGTAATTACGGTCTGGAAGTGCGGCTCCGGGACGGAAGCGATATCGTCGAGGCTGCCATAGCCGAGGCCATACCCGAGCTCAAGACTATCCTCCAGCGGCTGGAGCCTCTGGCGGGCGAAGATACCGGCGGGATTATCGAGGACCACGGTCTGTCCATATGTTTGCACTGGCACAGGATTGAAAGAAACAAGATGTCTTTCGTACGCGAACAGATCCAGGCTATTCGAGAGGATCTCGATAAGGTTCGCTTCCACGACTACCCGACGAGTTTCGAGTTCATTCCCGATATCGACTGGTCTAAGGCTGATGGGCTCCGGGTTCTCGAAAGTCGTCTGGGTCTTTTGGAAAGAGATGTGTTTTCGCTCTTCTTCGGAGATACGGATTCCGACGAGCCCGGCTTCGAATGGTCCCATGCTCGAGGCGGCAGCTCGGTACGGGTGGGAAGCCCGAAAGTGGCGTCAATTGCAAAATACAGGCTTGAAAGACCGGCGCAAGTTGGAGAACTTTTGTCTCGATTGCTCGAGCTTCGAAGGAGCCGGGTTTAAGTCAAGCGGGCCAGGGCTTTTCAACGCCGGACCGGACTGGCTTCATCTGAAAAATATCTCAGAAATCTGGAAAATGTCATCCTGTCAGGGTTTAATCAGGAGACCCGGCAGCCGGAAGGCTTCGTATAGAACGGAAGCATTCGCTTCGAGCATCCATCTATCTGCCAGGTAAAAAACAGGAGTTAGAACAGTCTCGTTTCTTTCTCGTCCCCGAACGTCTTCGTGGGCGTGACCTGTCTTGTATTGGTGACAAAGGTAAAAAAAGTATGCTGAGTATCGCATCGTATCGTGGTCCGGGGATGGCGGGTGGCGTCTCCACGGCACTGGCTACTTTGTGGAAAACGGTGGGGGACAGAGCACAGAACTGGTACTACATCTGCTCCAAGTCCGAGTCGATCAAGTGTGCAAGCAAGCAGGGAGAGAGTGGCTCCCGGGCAAGTCTGGAGCTGATTCTCAATCCCCAGCTAATACAGGCTCATTATCACTATTGCAATGACTTCATCTGGCCGGTCATGCACGACCTTCCCCAGCATGCCTCCTATCGCAGGCAGGACCGGGAGCGTTATGTTCACTTCAACCGGCAATTCGCTCGTGTAATCGAGAGCAAGAAGCGGGGCTACGACAATACCTGTTTTATTCAGGACTATCAGCTCGCTCTGGTATCCCGTCATTTTTCCGGCTCCAAGCAGATTTTCTGGCATATTCCCTGGCCCAGAGAGGTCCTGCCCGAGCATGTCGAGCCAGTCAGAGAGATCGCCGAAGGGCTACTGGCTTGCGAAACCATCGGTTTTCACACCGCTGAGTATGCCGACAATTTCGCTCGCTTCGTCAAAGAGCATCTGAGCGATCATTCCGTGGTGACATTCCGTCGAGATCGCGAGAACAGGCTCAGAGCCGTCACCGCCGCCGGTGTGCCGGCCGGAGAGCGGCGCTCCGCAGGACGTCTGCGGGTTCTGGTCCGCAACGGCTTGACCCAGAAAGTTTCGCGAGTCTTTGTCGCTCCGCTCGGTCTGGATATCGAGTACTGGCAGCAGTTGAGCCGGGCCTCATCCACCTTCGATCAGGAGCTCAATGAGATGGGTCTGGGTGACGGCTATATCCTCTCGGTGGACCGAGCCGACTACACCAAAGGTGTATTCGAGCGGATCAAAGCAATCGATGTCTTTTTCTGCAAGTATCCGCACTGGGCCGGTCTGACTAAATTCGTCCAGATCTGCGGTCGCACCAGGGCCGGACTTTCGGCATTCGATCAGTACTGGAGCAAATGCCGCGGTCTTGCCGATTCGGTGAACCGCCGCCACGGAACGGACAACTGGGATCCTATAGTCTGGATCGACACCCCCATGAGCCCGGAGCTACTCTCCGGCTGTTATCGCAATGCCCGGGTGATGATGGTCAATCCAGTCAGGGACGGTCTCAATCTCACCGCCAAAGAATTCTTCGTCTGTCAAAAAGATGATCCCGGCACTCTCTTGCTCTCGCCGGGGGCCGGTGCCTGGCACGAGGTCGGCGATCATGCTGTCTTTGCCGATCCGCATAACAGTCTGCAGATGGCTGAAGCTATCGAAGAGAGTCTCCGGATGCCGTCGCAGGAGCGAGAACAGCGTGCCGGAGCAGTGCTCCGCACCCTTTCCGAGAATACCCTCGAGGACTGGTGCCAGTTCTTCGCCGGACATACCACTTCACAATACAGCGAAAAACGCTATGCTCAGTATATGAACAGGGCTGATTCGCGCGGAGCCGGCAATATCGTTCTTGCTGCGGGATCAAAGGGACGTTGAGGGTCTCTCTCCATCTCTCTTAAAAGCCGAGGGAGTCCACGGCTGGCGCACTGTCAGTGGTGCTATAAATCACTTCGCAGTCAGGATGTTTTTTCCGGAGGCGATCGACTGCCTTCCGGCTTACTCCGGGACAGTTCTCTATGCGAAGCTCATTGAGCTTCGCGAGCCCGGCGATCTTGTCTATAGCACGGTCTGTGATGGAAGTGCAGCCCATATTGACGGTGTTGAGATCTTTCAAGGTGAGAAGGACATCCACCCTGTCATCGTCTAGATTGCTCGACTGTAGATCTAGCCAGTTGAGACCTTTGAGAGTGGCGAGGTTTTTGTAGCCTGTTTCGGAAATCGCTATGCCGGAAATTTTCAGGGCTTTGAGATGGGGCAGGTCTTTAAGATAGACCAGACCATCGCCATGAATTTCCGGGCAGGCTCCCAGGGCGATGGCGAAAAGCCGCCGGGCATTGGCAAGGTGAGCCAGGTCTTCGTCTTTCACTTTCGTCCTGGTCAGGGCCAGGGCTTCGAGATAGGGCAGATCGGCCACATATTTGAGACAATCGCCGCTGATGTTGGCGTCATCGGCAAGGTCGAGCTTGCGCAGGGATTTGATCTTGCAGACGGTCTCGACACCACGGTCGGTGATCTGGGTGGAATTGATCCTGAGTACCACCAGCCTGCGGTCCAGGAGCTTTTGAAGTCCGGCGTCAGTGACATTGGACGAGGTAAGGTCGAGTTCGGTAATGTCATCGGCCAGGTCGTCCAGGCTCGTGTCGTTCATCTCGGCTGATGCGATGCCGGGAATGACGTCGGTTATTTTGCCGCTTTTGCTGCGCGTCTCGGCATACTGGTCCTGTACCCTGGTCTTGGTTATGACTTTCTTGCCTTCCGATTCGGCTTTTTGATTCAGGTACCAGTAGCTGATCGCCATAGAACCCGCAAAGATCAAGAATGCTCCTGTCAGAAGCGGAATGAGGAGGGGATCCCGCTTGCGCTGGAGACCGGCAACGCCGGAATTTGGATCGGGCTCGACGAAGTCAGGTTTGCCGAAATGCTCTTCCAGGCTGCTTGCCAGCTCCGCCATGGACTGAAACCGGTTCTCTCTGTCTTTAGCCAGGGCCCGGGCGACAATTTCCTCGAGCTCCGGCTCGATGCTGATATTGTCGCCTTCTCGTCCTATTGCCGGAATCTCGCCTTCGGCATGCAGGGACAACATCTCCAGAGCGGATTCTGCCTCATAAGGCAGCCGGCCTGAAAGTACCTCGAACATGAGACAACCGAGAGAATAGATATCCGATCGGGCGTCGAAGGACTCGCCCCGTAGTTGATCCGGGCTCATATAGCCGGGGGTTCCTGCCAGAGCGCGTTTGTCCCTTTCGTCGTTCTTATCCTCTTCTTGATGGATCACCGAGGCGATGCCGAAGTCGATTACTTTCAAGCCCGCCACGGTGCGATCGTCGTTGAGGACGATGATATTGGAAGGCTTCAGGTCCCGGTGGTAGATATTGTTTTGATGAGCGTGCTCCATGCCGGCACAGATCTGGCTGAAGATTCGGACAGCTTTTTCCTGGGGGAGCGGTCCTTCGCTCTCGATAATCTCTGCCAGGGTCCTTCCTTCGGCGAACTCCATCACCATATATGGTTGACCTTCCCTGGTGGCACCGAAGTCGAGAATTCTCACTATATTGGGATGGGAGAGGGAGCTCGTAGCGCGAGCTTCCTTCTGGAAGAGGATGACCTCCTGCTCTCCCAGCCAGGTAGACGAGAGACATTTGATCGAGACCAGTTTGGAGAGAAGCATATCCAGGCAGAGATAGACATTGGAGTTTCGTCCTTTGCCCAGGAGACGGATTACTTGATAGCGCTCTTCCGGTAGACCCGCCCTGCGGGTAAGCTCGAGGTCGGTCTCCGGTTCCGGAGCTGTCTGGATATTTTGCTCGAGCCCCGGCTCGGTCTCGATTTCAGTATCGAGTTCGCGGTCGAGTTCGAGTTCAATATCGAGTGCTTCAGGGCGATTGCAAGAACACAGATCGGCTCGGAAGATCCATTGAGTGAAAGAGCCCTGGCGACCCTTCTCCACTCGCTTGCCGCAGGTGCTGCAGAGCTCGGGCTCCACCGCCTCTCGTGTATCGAGAGCGTCGGGATCGAAGAGATCGCAACTGCAAGAGTTGGCGTCGAACATCCACTGCGTCAGGGACGCACTTTTCCCAACCCGCCTGGGTTTGTTGCATTTCTGGCAGAGGTCGGTCATTTCGTGAGTCGGGTCAAGTTTCGATTACGACTTTGAGGGCTCCGGACTTCCTCAGGATTTCGCACGTGGTGAGACTGCCCCGGGATGCGAAAGCCAGATCAATATGGGTTTTCCCTACCTGAACGTTTTTCAAAACCACCCTTCCCAGCCATTCAGGAAGAGAAGGCTCGACGATCCTGACAGTGTTGTTGAGGGCATCGGGCTGGATATTGAAACAGGCGGAGAGAAGCTGGAACATGCTGCCGGCAGCCCAGGCCTGGGGGGAGCAGGATACGGGATAATCAATAGGATTGTCCGAATCTTCTTTGCCGAATCCGCAGAAAAGCTCGGGAAGTCGGTAGTTCTTCTGAGAGAGGGAGACTTCGTAGAGGGCCTCCATGATTTTGTGGAGGTCTCGTATCCTGCCGAGCTTCCTGAAGCCGTGGGCGATCATGGAATTGTCGTGGGGCCAGATGGAGCCGTTGTGATAGCTTATCGGATTGAAGGCCATATTGCTGCGGGCCAGGGTCCTGATTCCCCATCCGGACCAGAAATCCGGTGCCATGAGACGATCCGCCACACGGTTGGCTTTCTCGTCATCGAGTATGCCTGTGAAAAGGCACTGTCCGGGGTTGGAGGAAAGACCGTCTACCTGTCTGCCGTCGGCGTCCAGGGCATTGGCCAGGAATTGCTCGTCGGGCATCCAGAAGTCCTTGAGAAAGGACTCTTTGAGCTTTTGAGCGTCACTGCGCAGGCGGACACCATAAGCTTTGAACTTGAGCCGGTCGGCGAGATTGGCGATCGCCATGCGGGCGGCATAGAGATATGCCTGGGCTTCGCAGAGGGCGATGGGAGCGGTGGCCAGCTTGCCGTTGGCGAAATTCACCGAATCGTGAGAGTCTTTCCATCCCTGATTGACCAGACCATGACTGTTGGTGCAGTGATAAGAAAGATAGCCGTTCTCGGTCATGCGATTGAGCCAGTCCATGGCACTTTTCACTTTCGGCCAGAGACGCCGGGCCAGCTCGAGGTCACCGCTCCAGTCGATATACTCTGCCAGGAGCAGGAGCCAGAGCTGAGTGGAGTCCACGCTTCCATAATAGGGAGTATGCGGGACTTCGTGAGCGCGAGATAGCTCGCCGAAGCGGATCTCGTGCATGATCCGGCCCGGGCTCTCTTCGGTGTAAGGATCTTCCTTGACACCCTGATATTTGGCCAGGACACTGATGGTCTCCCGGCTGAGACCTTGCATATAGGGCAGGAGCTGGAGCGCGGTAATGGCGCTATCCCTGCCGAAAATCGTCGTATACCAGGGAATACCGGCAGCGATACCATAACCTTTGGGAGTCGGCTGGCGGAGGATATAGATGTCTCGCATGCCGCGGTCGATGGAGACATTGAAAAGCTCATGGTCGGTGCTCAGTGATGCGCCGGCGGAGGACCATTCTTGATAGTCTCGATCCGACAACTCCCGGGCGCGATCGAAACCGATGCGGCTGGAATTGGGAGAAAGCTCTTTGCCATTGGCGGCGGTGCTGACACAGATCTCGAATTCCTGTCTCGATCTGCCGTTGAGCTCGATCTTGAAATAGACGTCGCCGTCCTGTATGCGAACCGGCTTCAGTCCGCGAAACTCGATGAGCGTTTCTACCAGGACATTGTCGAGACCGCGATAGGCGAGAAAGAGGGATGAGAGATCCCGTGCCGGCACCGGTATCATGCGCTCGCCCCGGCGAGCGCGATTGAGACCGCGAACCTCGAACATATCGGCAAAGTCCGACTGAAAGTGGAACTTGAGCTCGCATTCCAGGCAGGCGCTCAGAAAATTCTCGACGGTGACTTTTTCCCAGAGAAGGTCGTGAAGCACCACGTCACGCTGGACGATGATGTTCTGCTGAGGAAGTCCATCTACCTGGACATTGGTATGTAGAAATGTCGCAGAATATCCTTCCGAGACATTGGTGGAAAGAAGGGACATGGGAACACCGTTGAGGGTCATCTCCCATTCGCCGATATGTCTGGTGTCATAACGATAATAGCCGTATCCCAGGGTGTTGCAGGCTGGAATGCTGGCTGACTGATCGAGTACCAGGAAATGACTGCCGTTTTTCAGGACCATCCTGGGATGCGCCGCATCAGTGAGCACGAAGGGCATGCCGTGGCACAGCGGTCGTCTATCGACTTTGTAGCGGCCATGCTCTTTTGCTTTGATTGACTTGGCGTAAATAGGTTTCATCGAGGGTTCCATCGATACAGTATATATTATTTGCAACCCACATCTCAAAAGCTTCTCGACAATCCCCGGCGCGGATCGAGTCTGTTCAGACCGGCTTTCCTGGCTGTTGCCAGGGCTTCCTGATACTCCTCTTGCGTGATGCCGCGATTTATTTCCGCATATTTATCGGAGTCGACAGTGCCTGCAGGGTAGTATTGCGCCATGACATTGACATATGTTTCGCTCGAGATCTCGTCGGCTATGAACTTCATGATCTCGCGGGTGCCGGCTATGCCGCCGGGCATCACGAGATGTCTGATCATCAAGCCGCGTCGGGCAAGACCGTTCTCATCCAGCACCAGATCGCCGACTTGTCTGTGCATCTCTTTGATGGCGGCTCGGGCCGCCTCTGTATAGTCTTTCGCTTTGACATAGAGCAGGGCCGTTTTGCTGTCCCAGAATTTGAAGTCCGGCATATAGATATCGATGATGCCGTCCAGCCACTGGAGGCTCTCGAGGGAGTCATAGGCGCTGGTGTTATAGACCAGGGGAATATTGAGCCCCCTGTCGATGGCGTGGGGCAGGGCTTCGATGATCTGGGGCACCACATGCTCAGGAGTGACGAAATTGATGTTATGACAGCCCTGATTTTGAAGTTCGATCATCAGGGCAGCAAGCTCTTCCGGAGTTACTTCCGCTCCCTTTCTTGCCTGGCTTATGTCGTAGTTCTGGCAGAAGACGCAGCGCAGATTGCACATGGAAAAGAATATCGTGCCTGAGCCTCTTGTCCCGCGCAGACAGTCTTCTTCTCCGAAGTGGGCGAAGTGGCTGGCGACCTGGGCGTAGCGGCCGGTGCGGCAGACCGCTTCTTTGTCCGCCAGGCGGTCCACTTTGCAGTCCCGCGGGCAGACCCTGCAGGAAGCCAGGCTGGCCACGGCTTCTGCCGCTCTCTTTCGGAGCTCTCCGCTTTCATGAAGGGCGATATATGCCGGCCGAGTCATCTCAATATCTCGATCACTTCGGTACTTCCTCGCGAACCAGAGCCCTCGCTTCCATGAGAGCGAATTTCACATCGCTTATATCCTCGTACCGCTGGCTCAGATTCTGGGCTGTCATTTTCGCTACGATTTCGTCGATATGTGTCGGAATATCGCCATCCAGAGCCGACGGATGTGATACTGCATATGGTTCGGGCTCGGTGCCGGTAAGGAAATAGTGGAGCATGCAACCCAGGGAGTAGATGTCCGACCTGGGCACGATCACGCCTTCGAAGGTCTCTGGAGCGGAATATCTGATCGGCACGCCTATGGAGAGATTGGCGGAGGTCGCGAGCTTCTCGAGAACCGGAAGCTCGACGAGCTTGATCTCATCTTTGCCGGTGAGCACGAAGCAATCCGGAGCGAGATAGCCGAAGCCCTGTCTGGCTTCGAATACGTCAAGTCGCAGCATCATCACCTGCTGGTAATGGAGTGACTCGATGATATCGCATATAGTGATGGCTATTTTGAGAGCATCACGAATTCCCATCTTGCCGCTTGCTGACATCTTTTCCGCCAGGTTTTCGCCGACAATATTCTCGAATACGACAAAGACCCGGCCGCCTTCGGCAAAAACGTCGAGCCAGCGAACGATATCCTTGTGCCTGTAGAAGGTGTTCGCTCGTACTGCACGCTCGAAAGAGGGCAGTATCTCATCGCAGACATCACTCTTGTTGCGCCTGGCGATGACCAGTTGTTTGATGGTTACGGCAGTCAGATCCCGGAAGAGAACCGGCTCGCTGTCTTCCTTGATACCCAGCAGCTCCAGATCTTCGTCCTTTTCTATGCGACTGTCGATGGTGCGCGCCCGATATGATATCGAGCGCAGGTCGGTTTTTATGTGCTCTTCGATTTCATATCTTCCGGCTTTGAGCCTGGTTCCGGAAGGAATAACCAGTTCCGGAAAGACCTTGCCTTTCTTTTTGCTCGAAGCTGCCGGCAGAAACTGGAAAATTCCCATTCGCTCACCGAATTCCCAGGCTGTGCAATAGGCTACGGGCCAGAGCTGGGTTTTCTGCACCGCCAGAGAAAGAGCCGGATTGGTGATGGCGTGCCTGGCATACTGGCTTATGGACTTGAGGAGCAAGCCGAAGTCGGTGGGACTCTCGAAGCATCGTGAGTCGACCAGAAGCGCCTGACCGGTGAAAGTCCTGATGCTGAGCATATGGAATTGCTCGTCGCCCAGCCTGTGCTTTTCCAGATGGACCAGGGCGATATCGCGCCAGGGCAGGCAGGCAGGCAGACTGGCCAGACGCTTGCCGGCCCAGTTGATCCCTATCTTGGTGGGTGATACCGAGATATTGCTCGGCATTATCAGTTTGGCCGGTCTCAGGCTGCCGCGTGCTTTCACCTGGACGGCAGCGAGAATGAGAAGGAGGAACATGGTGACAAGGCTGCCGCCGGCGACGGCCATGAGTAAAGAGTCGCCCCCGCCTCTGGCGAATCCCAGGGAGCCCAGGAGACAGAGATAGCTGATCAGGTACCAGATGAAGAAGATGGGCTGAAGATGACTGAGGAAGCAGAGTCTGTAAGCCAGGAGATTATTGCCGAGGTCCTCGGCGGGGCTGCTGGCTACTCGGGTGCAATCGTAGGGAAAACGCAGATCCGGCTCCACCATGGTTGTACGGTAGATTCCAATCTCATTTCTCTGCCTGAGAGACCACATCGGCTCGATAATGCTTTCCATGGGATCAGTAGCATCAGGATCTGTGGTATCAGATCCGGAAGGCGCCAGTTCTCTGTCGTCTCCATCCGTCATGGGTTTCCGGTTTCCTGATCGGTTATCGCAAGGGGAGCCGCTTCGAGATGGTGCGCTCTTCCCTCGAGCCAGTCGACTATTGCTCTCATGTCCGGACGTCTTTGCGGATCCTCTCTGGTGCAGGCATGGATCAATTCTTCGATCAGGTGCATATCCCCACTGGTGGTGCCCGGTGGCAGGTCGATTCTCGCTTCGGGATCGCTCTGCTGAATCAGGAAATAAGCGAGCTTTCCGAGACTGTAGCTGTCACTGGCGGGCGATCCTTTTCCGACCAGCAGCTCCGGTGCTCTATAAGTCGAGCGGGACACGAGAAGGCGATCGGCGTGATAGCCGATCATGGCTCGCACCAGAGGGGGCTCACTGAGGCTGGGTTCCCCGGCCCGGGAGAGAGAGACGCTATCGGGCTCGATGGCACCGTGAAATGAGCCTGCCCTGTGCAGGGCATCGAGATGTCCGGCCAGGCGCAGGAGAGTCTCTTTCACCACCGGTGGTTTGATCTTGCCTTTGCGTATTATTTTGCGGAGCGATTCTCTGCCTGCCGGAGCAATCTCGACGAAGAGGCTTTCCTCGTCGCTCCAGATGTCTTTCGGCGTCGATTGAAGCTCGGGTGCTCCATCTTTCAATTTGTCCAGAGCTCCGCTTATCTCGGCTAGGACCCGGGCGCGCTTGCCCTCGTCGAGCCAGCCGAGCCAGTATTGTTTGACGATATGAGGTGCTCGCTTCCGGCAATCGCATAAATAGCTGGCGGTGACTCCTCCGGCTGCAAGAACCGAAGCCACCCGGTGGGGAGGCAAGACGAATTCGTCCCCGGCCTTCAAATGCTCGAAGAGCTCCAGGCTCAATTCCGGAGGCAGATCCATATTGTTTGTCTTGAGTCGCATATAGGCTTGCGAATTATTGTGCTCGAATTCCCACCACTTCTCAATATTCTCGAGCAGATCCGGTGGCGATCCGGGTGGCAGATCGACTTTTGAAAGAACCTCGAGCATCGACTTCAGTTCTTCCTCGCCAAGCCTGATCAGACCGAACTGGGCAAAGCGGCCGTTGCTGAGGGTGAACCTGATCTGGTGGCCCGTAGCCTCTTTGCCATCGATGAGATTGATGGAATCGATCTCGCCCCAGGGTACTTCCAGGCGCCCCTTCAAGGTCGGGATGAAAAACCACGGAAAGCGAATGCTCTCTTTGCTCATACCGATAGTGGTGCGGTCGAGGAAAAAGGCCGCGAAAATCAGATAGACGAAAAATCCGAAGGTCAAAATGCTCACGATACCCATGCTCAAATGGTAGAGCATGGAGAAAGCCATCAAGACTGCCGAGAGCACAAGGAGGGCTTTGATTCTTCTTCTGGTACTGAGGATGATCGTCCGGTTGTGCTGGGGCACAGCCAGGTGACCGGGAAGCTTGATCTCGACCATACCGGAACCTTCGGTCATCACCCGGTACCTTCTATAGAATTCGAGAAAGCTTTCAGATCGTCGGCCATCTCCCGGGCGGTGGCATATCTATCCGGAAGCTCCAGGCTGGTGGCTCTGGCGACGATTCGATCGAGCTCCTGCGGTATTGTGCTCATCACCTTCGCCGGATGGCAGACCGAAAGGGCTTCGGGCTCCTGAGCGGTGATCAGGAAGAAGAGAGTTGCCCCGAGAGCGTAGAGATCGCTCTGGCAGGTGGATTTCCCTTTGAATTGCTCCGGCGGCATATACGATTGTTTGCCCACCACCAGAGAGGTCCTTATCTGCAGGTCTTCTCTGGTGACATTGAAATCCACCAGCTTGAGATGATTCTCCCTGCCCACCAGAAGATTGTCCGGGGTGAAATCCTGATGAACGATCGGGGGATCTTGATTGTGCAGGCAATCGAGGATCTCGCACATTTGCAGAGCGTAGTCGAGACAGGGGCGAATCGCCAGGGGTCCCTCCTGCTCCACCAGTTGCTTCAACGAGGGCCCGTCCACATATTCGAGAACAAGATAGGCTCTTTGATCCTGAACGAAGACATCGAGCAGGTCGACGATCCGCTCGTTGCTTATTCTCCCGAGAAGAGCGATTTCCTGCTCGAAGCTCTTCAGGGCGCGCCGGCGATCGTGTGCTTCGGAAGACTCCGGCAGGATATATTCTTTCAGCACCACTTGTGGTGCGCTGCCGAGATCGTTTCTCTTGGCGAGATAGACAGTTCCCTGCCCTCCGGATCCGATCTTGCAAACGATTTCTAGTTTGTCGTCGTTCATTTTTGTCCCGGGAGGAAGCACCTGGGTCCACTTTCGCTTTTGCTGATCGAGCAGAGCCTGGCTCCAGATTTCGGTGTAGCGCGTTCCTACCGTGCTCGAGTCGAAGATGAGCAGTTTCATGTCTTCACTGATCACCCCTTCCGGAGCGAGACGATCCAGGGCGGTCCGCAGCACTTTGAGCTCGGCAGCGGTCCTGATGGTGTGGAGGTCGAGATTCAGTTTCTTTGAGCCGAAGCTGAGCTCCAGAACCCGCTCATGCCGTCCATTTTTTTTCTCTTCCCTGACCCTGGCGCCGGTGAGGGCGCTCCACCGGTAGAGCGAGGAGCGCAGGCTCATGGCTCCGGTCCATTGCTTGCGGATGCCATCGCCGGTAATGATCAGATTGGTCGGCTCCAGAAGAGCTTTCAGGGAGACTCTTGCTCCGAACTTGAGAAGGATCAGGAGATAGATTGCCATGATCGAGAGGAGACTGCCAAACAACAAACCTCTGATCAGGAAATCGTGAAGGGCGGAGTGGAAGATAGGCAGGGAAACTGTCCGCAAGACCGGCCAGATAAGCCAGTCGACCAGGACCGGGACCCCGACGCCGACAAGTTTCATGAGCAGTATCGGCAGAAAGAGGAAGAATGTTACGGCAGCGGAGAGCTCACCTCCAGCCCCTCCTGACCTGACTTCGTGGTAGAGAACGGCGATATCGCGTTGCAGGTGCCCGTATTCCAGGACAGCCTCCATTCGAGAGGGAGTTGCCGGCGGTGCGGATTTTTTAACGACGACGAGCTCTTCGGCAGGCGTTCCTTCGAGACTGGCCCCGAGTTTCTCGTTCGAGTCCACCAGTCTGGTTTTGCGGCCCTCGAAGACTTCCGTCATCAGCCACCGACTTGTTGTAGATCCGACCCATCTTTGACGGCAGTGCTTTCAGCGGCAAGATGCTGAAGAACTTCCCGGACTGCTCGAATGTCCTGGGGGCGATCGCTTTCGTCAAGGCGGGTGAGGCTCTGCACCAGCCTGTCGAGCTCCTCGGGCACGTCATCGCGTAGAGTCGAGGGAGTCGAGGAAGCCAGAGGCTCGGGGTCTCGACCGGTGAGGAAGAAATGGATACTGGCGCCCAGTCCATAGAGATCGCTTCTGGTGCTGCATTTGCCCCGCACCTGCTCGGGAGGCATATAGGCCTGTTTGCCCACCAGAGTGCCGGTGGCCTGACCGATATATTCATTGGCTGCCCCGAAATCGATGAGGTTGAGCCTGCCTTGATCATCGAGGAGCAT
>JAGQHH010000252.1 GCA_020431945.1 Cyanobacteria bacterium HKST-UBA02
CAGAGGGACTGCTGTCTTTCCTACCGGGCGCTGAAACGCCTGTAACAGACCGCTGCTGCCGAGCCCAACAGGGACGGCAGCAAGCCGAACACAGCCACCGAGATGGCGGCGAAGAGCTCGAGGCCCTCACCGGAAGTGAGACAGAGGACCAGATAGATTCCCAGGGCAGCGAGAGCCCCGGAAGCACTGAAACAGAAGGTGTCTGCGACGCTTCTCCGGAAAACGCAGGTGGTGAGAGCGACGGTCACGGTGGCGATGATTGCTCCGAGACAGGCGGCGTTGAGCACCAGGGCGAGGGAGAAAGCGGCAATGCCTGCAGCGACATTGGCAAGGCTGACCAGGGCCGCGAAAGCCGCGGTGGTAGTCAGAAAGGCGACGGCGTTGTATATGAGGTTATTCATTATGGTTCTTCACTGGATCTGCTCATCGAAGCTGGGCAAGGCAACTGCGAATCTCGGCGACTCTCCGGACATGCTCGTCGAGCTCCAGCCCGATGAGAGAAAGAGCATCCTCGCCGGCGTTGGCAGCCACACCGAGATCATCGAAGCTGGCGATAGCGCTCTCCAGCTCCTGCAACTGCGTTTCGAGAGCAGCGCTCACTGCCGCGAAAGAGCCCAGGGGATCGTCATCTACCTCCCCTCTTGCCGGATCGAAGGTGGCAAGAAGGCGCAGCAGCAAAATCTCGCACTGGGCACGCCGGACAAGCAGATTGTCACGCTCGCGGCGGACCAGCTCTGGCTCGATCTTCATGGCTTCGAGCACGGATTGAAGAGCTCCGGACGGGTTCGTTGACGCTTGCTGGCTGTTTTGACTCATGCAGGTCTCCTTATAGTTTTTCTTGATTGTTTTCGACCGCTGGTCCTCATCGCATCTTCGAAAAGATGGATATTTCAGAATCAGAAACTGATTAGCTGCACGAACAGTCGAGGTCGAGCAAACTCTCCGAAAAATACGATGAGGATGAATACCCGACGCTAGCCCGCCGGCCACCGGGCAATCAAACAGTTTGAAGGAAAATCATTCTCAGGCATGCCCTTTGATATCGAAAGAAAGACCGGGAACCCCGGCTATGCAACCACTCCGGCAGGCGCGAAGCTCGCGCGCCCGAGCGAGCTAGCGCAGGGTTTTAGACTGGTTTTATATTTCGAGATTTTCCAATCCGCACCACCTGTAATATCGAGGACCACCGGGATCATGTAGACTTCTAGGTTGAAGTACCCAGGAGCCTTGAGATGTCCAGCACCGTCCAGTTGAAAACCACGCCAGCGCGAGGAACTCGCGACCTTCTCCCTGCCGAGGTGGCGCTCAGGGACTGGGCGACTCAGATAATCAAGCATACCTACGAGAGTTTCGGCTTCACCCGCATCGAGACTCCTGCCATCGAAAACATTGATCTCCTCAAACGCGGTGAGGGCGGCGAGAATCTCCAGCTCATCTTCGAGATTCTCAAGCGCGGCGAAAAGCTCGAAGCTGCTCTCAAGGAAGGCAGCGAGCTCTCGGACCTGGGTCTGCGCTTCGACCTGACCGTGCCTCTGGTACGTTTCTACGCCAACAATCTCAACGATCTGCCGAATCCATTCAAAGCCATCCAGATCGGTCCAGTTTGGCGCGCCGAGAGCCCCCAGAAAGACCGTTACCGGCAGTTCACCCAGTGCGATATCGATGTCATCGGCATCAAGTCGGCTTTCGCCGAGCTCGATCTCCTCTGTGCCACCAGCGAGGCTCTGCTCAACCTGGGCTTCGATGGATTCACAATTCGTCTCAATGATCGACGCCTGCTCACCGACCTTGCCATTCATTGCGGATTCGCCCAGGATCGTCTGGACAATGTCTTCATCACCGTGGACAAACTGGACAAGATTGGCATGGACGGCGTCCGTAAAGAGCTGCTCAATAACAATCACAATCCCGACTCGGTGGATAAGCTCATCGCCATTTACGAACCTGTTGCCGGGATCAAAGCTTCCGGCGCCGAACAGGCCGAGAAGGTGCTCGCCCTGATGCCTGAAAACAGTGAGAGCAGTTACCGGGAAGAGCTCAAAGAGCTCATCGCCTGCCTGAGCGATTCCAGTCACGGCAACCGCTTCAGCCTGGTCCTCGATCCGACTCTTGTTCGCGGTATGGGCTATTACACCGGCCCGATCTTCGAAGTGACAGTACCCGGATTTGCTCACTCAGTAGCCGGCGGCGGCCGATACGATCACATGGTCGAGAAATTTCTCGACCGAGAGGTGAGCGCCTGCGGCTTCTCCATCGGCTTCGAGCGGATCATCTCAATCCTGCAAGAGCGAGGTATCGGACCGGGTCCGAGAGAGAAGCTCCTGGCCCTGATTTACGACCAGGGGCGCGATCGACTGACTGCCACGATGCAGGCCATGACCAGGCTCAAGAGCCAGAACTGGGCTGTTTCCCTGGTAGCGAAGAAAAAGGACCTGAAAAAACAAATCGACCAGCTCGCCGGGCAGGGCTATGCCGCATTTTGCGTCTTCCGCGGCGATCCCGAGGACCTGCAGGTCAAAGAGCTGGGCTCGAATTAGTCATTGCCACCAGGGGTAGTTCCTGGTCTGGTAATAGACCAGAATCGCCGATAGAGCTCCGAAACAACCACCCACCACGGCCCCGATCCAGGGCCGGTCGCCCATCACCCGGAAGAGCAAAGTGCCTGCCATACCCAGAACTCCCGTGCAGGAGGCGATTACAAAGACCACCAGGGGCATTCCATGGAGGTTGAAAGCCCGGGCTACGAGCATCAGGGTGACCAGCGCTCCACCTACGAACATCACCAGAGCAGCGGTGCTCATCAGGGCTGCCCGGTTATCCGCCCCTAAACTCGCCGGATCTTGTACCTCCGAGACTTCTATCTCGACCTCGACCGCCTCGATCTCTTGCTCCCGATTCTCCTCGGACATGAATGCTCCTGTTGTTTCGAACAATTCTGCCAACCGCCTACGAGTATTGTACCTTTGACCGGATCTGTGGAAGAATGTTCTCCCTGAATTCACCAGCCCCAAAAAAGGGAATCGATGTCCACGTCCGTATCGACCATCGAAGCGAAAGTCAGCGCCGGAGGAAGAATCGACCGCTCGGAAGCCGCCTTTCTCTTCAACGAAGCAAGAGACGAAGATCTGATGCGGATCTCGAGCATCGTCCGGGACCGTTACCACAAGCCAGGCAATGCCACGTATCTGCTCATGCGGATCGTGAACTACACCAATGTCTGCGTGGCCAAATGCGATTATTGCTCCTTCTACCGCCTTCCTGGCTCGACTGAAGGCTATGTGCGCTCCAGGGACTGGATTTTCCAGAAAATCGACGAGCTCATCGATGTCGGGGGAGACCTTTTCGGCTTCAACGGCGGTTTCAATCCGAAGCTCAAGATCGATTACTATGTCGACCTCTTCTCCTCCATCAGAGAGCGCTACGGCGATTCCATCGAGTTCTACGCCCTCACCATAGTCGAGCTTATCTATATCGCCAGGATGTCCGGTCTTTCCGTGCCCGAGACCCTCGAGCGCCTGAAGGAAGCAGGGGTGCGCTGGATCACCGGTGGCGGCGCCGAAATTCTCTCAGATTCGTTCCGGCTCCGGCACAGCCCCCTCAAGTACACCGTAGCCGAGTATTACCAGGCTCAACGGGATATCCTCGCCGCCGGGCTGAAAACCACCGCTACCATGGTTATCGGCTTCGACGAGAGTCTCGATGAGCGCCTGGAGCATCTCGAGACCTTGCGTAATTTTCAGGACGAAGTTAGTGGCGGCATTTTCAGCTTCCTTTGCTGGACTTACAAGCCTTACAACAACGACCTGGGCGGTCAGGAGATCGAAGCCCGGGAGTATCTCAGACACCTGGCTGTGAGCCGTATCTATCTGGACAATATCAAGCATATTCGCGCCTCGGTCCTCACCCAGAATGCCAATGCCTTGAAGGCGCTGCATTACGGAGCTGACGATTTCGATATTCCCTGGGAAGACGAAGTCACCGAAATGGCCGGAGCCGTTGTAGACAAAGACGTGGAGAAGGTTCTCGGCTTTGCCCGCCAGGAAGGCTTCGAGCCCAGATACCGGCGAGTGGCACCCAAAAGCCTGGTTACCAGAGCCTGAAAATTCTCAATCTTGCTGGTTTCAAGACTGCATCCGGCATTAGTCACATATCGTCACTTTACATCCTCGCAAAAAACCGCACTGTTCCGTTGAAACAGAGATAGGGATCTTGCTTATCTGAGATATCAACCAACTACTTCATCTCGAAGCTTTCTTTCAAAACCACCCAAAAACCCTCATCCTCTCTCCTTTTTGTTCTACTCCCACCGGCAAGTGCTCGGTGCGGAGCCTTTCGTCGGTCGAACCCCCGACAAACAAACTATCCCGAGGAGAAAAGAAAAGTATGAATGTACTCGAGCTGTTATCCAGCTACCCGACCCCGGAAGCCTTGAAAGAAAAGGCAGGACTTCTTCGATCCGGCGCCGTGGAGCGCTTTGGTGAGCGCACAGCGGACCGCCTGGCAGAAGCAGACTATGTGGACGGCAGCACCATCGCCCAGGTGGCCGCCTGTGTCGCCCTCAGAGCCCGTCTGAAAGAGCTTGCCGATCGATTCGAGCAGGACCGGGGAAACCCTCAGTATTCTGAACGGTATCCGGATAAAGCAGTGGAGCAGCTGCTCTCCTTCACCACTCAGCTCATCGCAGCCGAGCTGTCCAGACTCGACGCCGCCCTCACCCTTGCGGCAAAGGCCCGTGCCATCGACCTGGAGAAGGAGCCTCGAAACATCGCCGAATTCAGCAACTGGATCTCCCTGGCAGAGACCCTCGCCACCCAGTCGAAAGAGGCCCTGGCCGCTGTCACTCAGCAGCTTTCGATCCTCAGCCGGCTGGTTATTCACAGCTGACACTGACCGAAACGAATTGAGCTGAATCGGCACCTTGAGCCGGGAGGGAATGAACTTCCCTCCCGGCTTCTTTTCGATGATCGTCCAAACTGAACTTTTTCGAGGAAATTCTATTACTTCTTATAGTGTATCAACAACAAAGAGAAAAAGAAGGAGCCGCCCCATGACTGGCACAGGGCGGCTCTTCTCTCAAATCGCGATCAGTCGTCGATCAGAATCGGGTTGAGCTGAATCGGGTATCCGTTCCCCTCATCCCTGGTACCGGCGAGAATCAAGCCGGTGTCCCAGAGCTTCAGGACGAAGCCCGGTGGCATGCCCTTGAGCTGAACAATCAGGTCCGCCGGGGTGACCCAGGCGAAGCCGAAGTGATTGGTTCCGACCGCCTTTTTCAGCCGCGCCTGGGCTCTGGCTACAGCCAGCGCGGGCACGGGAAAAGTGGCGGTCTTCAGCTCGGCGAGCAGAGACCACAACCAGTAACGGTTGCGGCATTTAGCCAGAATCAGCTCCAGGGCGTCTTTCTGGAAGAGCACCGCGCTGACGTCCGTGACGGTGCAATCACCGCAGACTATCCGAGCAGCCCTGGCAAGCCGGGGCATCTCGGCGAGAATGAGCTCCTTCGGCTGAAGGAGCCCTTTCTCCGAGGCGAATTCACCGCGGCTGTCTTCGGCGACTGAATTGATAATCCGGTTGACCTCCCGCTCATCGATGAAGCGCGGAGGGTCCGTGGCAGTAAAAGCCATATTTACCTCCTCCTCTGCTGATCAGAGAATGTCGAAAGTCTCGCGCACCGCCGGCACCACCACATCCCAGCCCAGAGCTTCATGGATGCGGTCGCGCAGCGCCGTGAGACTGTCCGGATCGCCGTGGACGACCAGGGTCTTCCGCGGCTTGATCTTGAACTGGCGCAGCCACCAGAGGATGTCCTCATAGTCGGCATGGCCGGAATAGTCGGACATGAACTCGATCTTGGCGCGCACCTTCAGCTGCTTGCCCTGGACATAGACCGTCTTCGGACAGGGAGCCGGGCACTTGCCCACCGATGCCGGCGGGTTGTCCGTGAAGCGAACCAGGGACTGACCGAGAGTACCGGTGCCCTGGTAGCCCACGAAGACCACCGTGTTGTTCTGTCCAGAGAGCCGGCGCTGCAAGTGACTGACGATCCGCCCGCCGTTGGCCATGCCGCTGGAGCCGATGATGATCACGGGCTCAGATGCAGGGTTCTGCAGGGCCATGGAGTCCTTCCACTCGCGGCAGATAGCGAAGCGCTTGGTGGCGAACGGATCCTTGCCCGCGGCGAAGACCTTGCGGGTCTCGGCGTTGAGGATGTCCTTGTGCTTGCGGTGGATCTCGGTAGCGGTCACCGACATGCGGCCGTCCAGGAAAACCGGCAGCTCGGGAATCGCTCCGGACTCCATGAGCTGACGCAAGTCATCCAGAACCACCTGGACACGACCGACAGCGAAGGCCGGGATGAGAATCACCCCATAACCGTTCCGCCCGTCTTTCACTTTGGCACGCTCGTAACCTTCATTGACGATGCGAGCCAGCTCGACCAGACGATCCCGCTTGAGATGCGTCTTGTTGCCATAGGTGGACTCGGTGATCAGGAAGTCGGCACCGCGTACCGGAGCGAGCTCACGCAGGAGCGCCATCTTGCGCCGACCGATATTGCCGGTGAAGCAGAGGGTCCGCTTCTGACCGCCGGTGCCGAGATCCAGGTTGACCACGGCGGCGCCGAGGATATGTCCGGCTTCGGTGAAAGTGACTGCGATCCCGGGAGCCAGCTCGGTGCGCGTGTCGTAGTCGATGGTCGAGAGGTAGGCCAGGGAAGCTTCCGCCTCCTTCTGGGTGTAGAGCGGCTGTTTCGAAGGCGCTTCACGGGTTTGAGCCTGGTCGCTCTCAGCCGCGGCCTTCGCCTGCCGCTTGTTGAATCGCCGGGCCTGCTCTTCCTGCAGGTAACCGCTGTCCGGCAAGAGGATCTTGACCAGGTCGGCGGTGGCCGGCGTGCAGTAGACTTTGCCCCGGAATCCATCCTTGACGAGCTTGGGCAGATAACCGGAGTGGTCGATATGAGCGTGGCTCATGATGACGAAATCAACGTCCCCGGGCTTGATGCCGCGGGGCATGCGGTTGCTGAAATCGGTGCGACGGTTCTCCATGTGCATACCGACATCGAGCAGGAAACGCGTGGTCTTGTCGCCCTGCGTGTACTCGATGAGGTTGAGGGAGCCCGTGACACCACCGGCAGCGCCAAGAACGTGAAGCTTGATTAGCGGCTTACCCGACCGGGCAAGCCTTTTTTGTTCTCTTTTGTTCATCTGGGTAGTCTCCATATGAGCTCGACATCGACCCGCCCCTGTGGCGCTGGCCGATGAAGGCTCTGTTGCTCAGCGGTCGTCTATGACCGAAAAAAACCAAAGGTGCTCGAGAGCAACGGATGTGAAAGCAGTCTGGTGCTAAAACAAAAAACTCATTGGAAAAGAAACGAAGTTACTCCAGAACCTAACAAGCTCTTCTTTCTTGCTGCAAGGCTCAAAGCTTGTTAGATGCTTAAGCCTGGCTGCGCCCGGGACCGAAAGACTGTTCAAAAGTAGCGCAATCGCGATACCACTTGACAATAAAACCCCAAAACCCTGCTTGCGCGAGTTGTCAACATGAAACAGCTTCGCGATTAGAGACAGAAAATCAGAATCAGGCGCCCCATGAAAAGAATGATCAGTAAAAAAGCTCCAGATAAGCACTCATGAGCTTTCTACAGGTTGTTTTAAGAAGCATCGACTTTGTAGGTTGTACACGTTCAATTTTCCAACTTCAGCTTTGCGAGTTACACACGGTCCCTGAGAAAGCTCTCCGGCACATTCAAGAATAAGCACAGGTCAGCGCGCTGATTGTCATAAGCCGCCCTTAGTGCTGCCGTCCGTGCCCTCGCAACTGTTACTTCAACCGGCTCATGACAGAGCCAATCCCAAGCAGGACACACGCAGTTCGTTAGCGGTGTCTGCAAGAACTATAGGGAGACTCAAAAATGTTTCCGCTCAAAGACAACCTCCGTTGCCTGACTTTCCCCATTGTCACGGTCATCCTGGTCGCTCTCAACTGCGTTGCTTTCGTGCTTGAGGCGAACATGATCAACACCAGTGGGCCCGCTTCCCTGATGAACTGGACCCTCGTTCCGAGCCAGTTCATCGACGCCTTCAGCACCGGCGATCCGGCAGCTCTGGCACATGCAGTCAAGACGATGTTCGCAGCGATGTTCCTCCACGGTGGCGTCATGCACCTGGTAGGCAACATGGTCTTCCTCTTCGTCTTCGGACGCGCGATGGAAGCCCGTCTGGGCCGCTTCCACTTCCTGGTTTTCTACCTGATCTCCGGTGTTGTCGCGGCTCTCGTCCACATCGCCAGCGATCCGACCAGCGCGACTCCGATGCTTGGCGCCTCCGGTGCCATCTCCGGCGTCCTCGGCGGCTATCTGCTGCTCTGGCCGAAGGCTAAGATCACCTCCTACGTTCCGCCGATCTTCATCGTGCAGATCTGGGCGTGGTGGTTCCTGGCTGCCTGGTTCGTCCTCCAGATCCTCCCCGTGATGTCTGCCTCTGGCGGCGCCGGCGGTGGTGTTGCCTACTGGGCGCACATCGGCGGCTATGTCATCGGCTTCATCTGGGCTGGTGCCGTGAAGCTCGTCAAGCCGGTCACGGATGTGTGCTACATCCCGGTCCCGGACTGCGACACCGACACCAAGAAGGACGTCGAGGAAAAGGACAGTTAATAGATAGCCCCAGGGCTATCTGTGGGAGGGAAGGCACGGTACACAGGGTCCTCGCGATTCTGGTGCCGTGCCTTCTCATCTCTTTTCTCCTCTCTTCGCTCTTTTCGCACTTTTTAGGGGCAAAATCATGATCGACAGCATCAATGCGAACCGCTTGAAGCTGCCCCTGACCGGTGTGACGCCTGGACGTCCACTGATAATCGGTCACCGGGGAGCGGCAAGCCATTTTCCGGAAAACACCATTCCGGCTTTTCTAGCCGCCATCAGGACAGGCGCTAACGCAATCGAGCTCGACGTGAGGCTCACCAGAGATGGTGCTCTAGTCGTGATTCACGACGAGACTGTCGACCGGACCACCAGTGGCTCGGGTCGCATCTCGGAGCTGACTCTGGCTCAGGTAAAAGCCCTCGATGCCGGCTACTGCTTTTCTCCCGATCAGGGAAGGACCTTTCCATTCCGGAACCGGAACGTCCGCGTGCCGACCCTTGCCGAGGTACTCTCGGCAACGGAGGGTACGATGATCTTCCTGGAGCTCAAGGGCTCGAGCCGCAAGCTGGCAGACGCTGTCATCGCTTGCCTGATCGAGACCAAAGCCCTTGACCGCGTCCTCATCCAGACCATCGGCGCCAGCCACGGTCTCGCCCGCTATCTTCGCAAGAAAGACAGGCGCTTGCTTGTCGGGCATTCCTGCTTCGAAATCGGACTCTTCTTCGCCCTTTCGGTCCTCCACCTGGAGAGACTCTTCAAGCCGCGTGGACCGAGTTTCGAGATTCCACCCAGGAAATTCGGACTCTCTTTCTTGAGCCCATTCTTCGTAAGGCGGGCCCAGAAAGCAGGTGTCAGCGTGATCGTATGGACGGTCGACGATCAGCCCACCCTGAGCAAATGCATGGACCTGGCAATCGATGGTGTGATCACCAACGACCCGGCCCGGACCCAGAAGCTCAAAACGACCGCATTTCAACTATGAGAGGCTATCCATGGACTTTCTCTTCATAATCGCCCTCGTGGCCCTCGCTGTCCTGCCCTGGGCGCTCAAGATCGCCTATGACTCCACCAGGCAGGTCGTCTTCACCGGAGAGCTCATTCCATCCAACCACAAGCTCTCCGACATCGGGCTCAAGAGCGGTGCTCGCTACTGCTGGCTCGACGTGCCCGGAATTGGAATGCTCCTGGCCGAGATCGATCCGGTCAAGTTCGAGCTCCTCAACCTCTGTCAGCCGACGGTTCAGGTCACTGTCACCAGACACCTCCTGGGCAAGCCCCGGGTGGAGTCGGTAGCCTGGCCCGGCGAAACGCCCCAGTCGGCCGATCGCACCAATCGCGGTCTTTTCCTCTCGGTTTTCTACCTGCTTGCCGGGCTCGCCATGCTGGTCATCGGTCATGAGTGGGCAGGCACTGCTCGCGAGATCTGGGCGAACTACTGGTCCGCAGGCGCTCTGGCGCTCTCGGGCTATGTCCTGATGCTCTACGACCAGAGGAAACTCGAGATCTCGAAGGATACTCAGGCTCGCATCCTCTTCCTGCCTCTGGGCAAGGGAAGGCTGTCCCTGATCATCCTCCTTGTTCTCTGCCTGGCCGGCACCCTGGCACTGTTCACCTGGGTCAATATTCTTACGCTCATTCTCGGCATCCACACGGCTTTCGCCGCCGGATCCCTGAGCGCCATTCTGTCCAGGGCAGGCAAACCTGCCGAAAACAAAGCCGCATAACGGAAAGCGCAGGTCGCCATGAAACATCTGGGAACCTCCCTCCTCTACGGAGGCATTATTTCCACACTTGTGGCGTCATCGTACATCCTCGTCAGGCTCGCTGAGCTGGTCACTGGCAATGCCCAGACAGATCCGCTCTCGATCTTCGGTGAGGCAGTCACGGTCTGGCTGGTCTTTACTCTGGTACTGACCATCCTGCTTCGTGACCTGCAGCTCTGGATCGACACCCGCAACAAACCCCGTGAAAAACGGGACGACGACGAGAATAAGCCCGATCACCCACCATTCTGAACCCGGACCGGAGAGCACCTGCCCCGAGCAGTTGTTCTCCGGTCTTTTTCTTTCACGGCTATCTCTTATTTTCTATAGTACAACCGTTCTGCTATATTGCTGTAATCATGGGAATCGAGCTCGAGAATCTGACCTGGAAAGAAGCCGAGAAAGCTCTGGCGGAACACCCTGTGGTGGTCATTCCCCTGGGGGGCAGCTTGAAAGAGCATGGGCTCCATCTGCCCCTCAATAACGACTGGATTCTTGCCGAGTATCTGAAAAATGAAGTGAGCAGACGACTGCCGGTTCTCCTAGCGCCGACCATCTCACACAGCTATTACCCGGCGATGGTGGACTATCCGGGCACGGTCAGTCTCAGCATCGAGACCGCTGCCGCCCTCATCGAAGAAATCTGCACGAGCCTCGGCCGTTTCGGACCGCGCAAGTTCTATATCCTCAACACAGGAATCTCCACACAAAGACCCCTGGAACGGGCCAGAGAAAGACTGTCGGCAGCCGGCATCGAGCTCGCCTACACGGACCTGGACAGCTTCCTGGAACCCGTGGCCGAGACTTTCAGAGAACAGGCAGGGGGCAGTCATGCCGACGAGATCGAGACCTCGATGATGCTCCATATTGCACCGGATATAGTGCATCTTGAAAGAGCCGTTCCGGACTTTCACGGCGACGCTCCGGGTCCCTTGAGGCGAGATCTCGATCAAAGTCAGCCCGGAGTCTATAGCCCCACCGGCGCTTTCGGAGACCCCACTCTGGCAACGGCCTGGAAAGGAGAGAAGTTGCTGACAGCCCTTGTCCAGGGGATCCTGGAAGATATACGAAAGCTATCTCTCGATCCTTAGCCCGGGCCTGGCGTGCTAAGATTTCGAGCATGCCTAGAATAACTATCCTGCCCGATCATGTCGCCAGTCAGATTGCCGCCGGAGAGGTGGTAGAGCGCCCTTCTTCCGTTGTCAAAGAGCTGGTCGAGAACTCCATCGATTCCGGAGCGTCCCGCATCCAGATCGATATAAGCAAAGACTGCCGTGACATCAGAGTCGCCGACAACGGCTGCGGAATGACCCCGGACGATGCTGCCCTGGCATTTCAGCGGCATGCCACTTCCAAACTGACAGCCGCCGCCGATCTCGAGAGCCTCTCCACCCTTGGCTTCCGGGGCGAGGCTCTGCCCAGTATCGCCTCCATATCTCACTTCACCTGCCTGACCCGCGCCCGGGAAGCAGCCACCGGCACCCGGGTCGAAGCAGAAGACGGCAAAGTCACCGTTACCGAGACGGGGTGCGCCCCCGGAACCGTGATGGAAGTGAAAGATCTTTTCTATAACGTTCCGGCTCGCTTGAAGTTCTTGAAGAAGGGCAATACTGAATTCGCCCATATTCAAGAGATCGTCCAGAGCCTGGCTGTCAGCTATCCCGCCGTAGCCTTCGAGCTCAAGCTCGACGGCAGACCGCGATTCGCCACTGCCGGTCAGGGCGATCTACAAAGCACCATCAAAGAAGCCCGGCTTTTCTCTGGAGACGAGTCTCTCTGCGAGGTCAATCTCGAGACCGAGAATCTGGTAATCAGTGGTTATCTGGCCAGACCCACCCATTTCAGAGGCGATCGCAAAGCGATCATGAGTATAGTGAACGGGCGTCCGGTACGCTGCCCACTTACTTTCAAAGCTCTGGACTATGCCTACTCCGACCTCATACCCCGGGGTCGCTACCCCATGGCCGTAATCAAGATCGATCTCGACCCTTCTCATGTCGACGTGAATATCCACCCGACCAAGAAAGAGATAAAGTACGACAACGGCAATGAGATCTACACGGCCCTGCATCGTGCCATATCGCAATCCCTCACCCAGCCGCGCCGGGACCTGATGGAATCGATCAGAGCCGCCCGCGAAAATGTGCTCGAATCGCAGGCGGAGACAGCGGACTCTTACCCGGCAGCAGTCTTCGCCGAATTGCGACCCCGCACTGTCGGAGCCAACGCCAATTCCGATTCGATGCCCACCACCATGGTGAGATCTCAAGAAAGCCGTTACTCGACATCGGAAGACAGTTCCGACCAGCTTTCCTTCCGTGATTCTCTCTCATACGCCCCGGGCAGGAAAGAGATCATCAACACCGTTTCCCTGGCAGAAACCAGCACCCTGAGCGGCATCACCACCGAATCAGAGGTCCGCCTGCCCGCCGGCTGGCGCCTGGCAGGCTATCTGCACAACACCTATTTCATCTTCGAAACAGACGAAGGTATTGAAATAATCGAGCAACACATCGCCCATGAGCGCTTCCTCTATGAAAAACTCCTGGCCGGTCAGGAGACCAGAGGACGAACCAGCAGCGATTCCCAGCGCCTCTGCATAGCCGTTCCTCTGACTCTTTCCAGCGAGCAGATTGAGACCCTCAGGGAGGGTATGGAAGGTTTGCGGAGCCTCGGCTTCGACTTCGAAATCGAGGAAACAGACGGCAGAACACAGGCTTCCTGCATTCAGGTTCCCCTGGAGATGGCCCATCAGAATTATGCTCTGATCATTCAGAAGATGATCGACGATATAGGAGACTCCGATTCAGCGGCGGTGCCTCTCGATGCCACCAAGTCCATCGCCTGCCAGGCTGCCGTCAAGAACGGCATGACCTTGAGCGAAGCCGACATACTGAAACTGGTCAGCGCCTGGCTCGGCACTCCAAGACATGACACCTGCCCGCACGGTCGTCCGGTCCGTCTCAAGTTCACGCGTCAAAAGCTATTCGATCTATTTCATCCGGCCTGATTGCGAAAGCGCGACAGAGCATCAGCCTTCTGCCCGATACTGCGCAGGTGGAATTTGACCACTTCCGGGCTGTAGAGCTCGAGGGCCTTGAGGGCCGGACTCTGAGCCGAATGGTGTCCGCCCAGCACGACTTGCAAGAGAGGCTCCACCAGACGGTCGTCTTTCACACCGGAAGCGAGAATCACACCTTCCGACTGCTGGCTGGGGGACTTGCTGGTAAGCAGAGAACCGAGCCGGGTGACAAGCTTTTCGTGACGGACCACGTCGAGTAGATTCTGGGCCTTGGTGGCAACGGTTCGGTCGCGGCTGAAAGTGAGATTGCCCAGCATATGATCGAGATCCAGGCTCTGCTTCAGATTGAGATTCTCCATGGCGGCCATCTGCAGGCTCGGGTGCCGGAGCGCCCTGCCGAGAAAGGCAGTCTTGAAACTATCGCCGTACTCGGCTCCGGAAGCGACATCCAGTACTTCGTCGAAGACCAACCTCCGGCCGCGAGCATCAGGCATCCTGTCGATGAGCTCCATCAACTCCGGCAGCCCATCCCGGTTCCCTTGCAAATCGAGGAAGCGCTCATAAGCGTCGGCGTTGTGCCCGCGCTGTGCCCTGATTCGCTCACGAGCCATTCCTTTGACGGGCGAATCAGGCCGCCCATGCTCGAGAAGGAAATCGAAACCATCATGTCCGTAATTGCGAGCGTTGAGCCGGTAAGCCGCGTCGAATGCCACGTCTTGCAGAGTCGGGAGGTCCACCACCGAGCCCTCATGCCCGAAACCGACCCCCTTCAGGGCAGGCACCGCTTCCGGTGTCACAGCCAGAGCCGGATCGGTAGCCAGTTTGACTAAAGAAGCCGTGTGTAACTCCGGATCACCAAATTGAACGAGGAGCTCGGCTGCCGCTGCCTTCTCGGCAGGTGTCCCTGAGACCAGACGGTTCTCCAGAATCTTCACGGCCTCGGGAAGGACATTCCGCTGGACATATTCGACCCGGTTGTTATACATAGAGCCCAGGGTATTCCTGCTTCCTGCATAAGGCTGACCCAGCGCCCAGGAAAGATTCTTGGCATAGACAGCCGTCCGCACCGGGGCATTCTCTGCCAGATTGTAGAAACTGTCTACGTCGGAAGAAAGGAACTCCTCTCCCATATGAACGGCAAAGTCTTCACCGGGCTCGGTGCGAGCATAGGAGCGGATATAGAACTTGTCGGTGCCGCCCCCCCTGGTGGACGGGTAGAAGTCTTTGGCGCCATTTTCGGACACAGCAGTCTCGCCGACCGGAACATCTTTGTCCACCATATTTGCCAGGCGGGCTAGATTTTCATGACCCGGATTCTTGCCGCCCGAGAGATGGGTCCATTCGTGCTTGCCGAATTCCTGAATTACCGAACGGTCGACACCATCGACGATCTCGACCCGGGGACGGTAATAGGTGATGCGACCGTCACTTCCGGCTGTCGCAGCCGTCTCGAACGAATTGCCGTAAAACTGCCTGTTCCAGAGGTCCCCTATGTAAGGCTCATCGCTGATCACGATATCTTTCACAAAATTGGCATTGGGCAACTCGTCGAGAACCGTGATCATGTCTTCGGGAAGAGCCAGATTGCGGTTGGGGTGGCTCAGCAGCTTCAAGCGCGCCGCCACCACAGGCAGTGAGGATTCTGCATCTCCGGCAGGCATATACTCCTTCAGCAAACCCATATGGTCGCTGGTTTTGCCCCATTCAGAGGCGATTCTGGAGCGCTGACCGAAATCGAGCTTGTCGTACGGCACCTCGGTATCCGCTGTGAGCCGCAATTGTCGCAGGGCTTCCATCTGCCTGGTGACTTTGCCGGATGGCGAGTCTTTTACCAGAATCCTGGCATTGTGCCCTTCGACGTCATAAGCGACTACTTTCTCGGTTCGGAACTTCAAGAAGTCGAAGAACTTCTGTTTAGACTCATAGGGGCCCTTGACCCCTTCAGGCTTGTACAGAAACTGCTCGGTAGCGGTGGTGCCCCGGCCGAGCCTGCCGTTGAGCTCGGTGAATCTAATTCGCCCGGGCGGGGGCTCGAGTCTATCGAGACCCACGGGCTCCAGTGCATCCTCGACTCGCTGCTTGGTCTTGAAGCTCCTCGCCCCGACTTCCTCGAGAGCCAGAGAGCGACTCCTGGAGAATTCAGCTGCGTCCCGGATAAGACTCGGTCGCTCAACGGCATGAGAACCGGCCATCATGACGGTTCCCGTAACCGCCCCGATCATCCCGGACGTATTGATCAGAGAGAGGCTCTCACTGAACGACTTGCCTTGCTTGACCGCCTCGATGCCACCGATGACGGCTCCGGATGTGTACCCGGAGGTGCCGCCGACGAAGAGGGCGGCAGCCCCCGGCGAAATAGCGCTGCGCCTGAGAGCCGAGCTGGTCAGGTTGGCAGCCCGCATGCCGACGAGCCCGCCAGGCAGGTTGATCAGTGCGCCCACCGTGCCGGCCTTGGCGATAGAACCGGCACCCTGCATCAGTGAGACATTGCCGCTCTCGTCGATCCAAGAATGCGAGTCGAAACCGGCTTTCACCGCACCGAAGCCGAAACCGGCCGTGAGATGGGTAGCCGACTCGGCCACCAGTCCGTTTCCGAGCCTGCTGGCGGTGAAAGTCTGCAAACCGCTGCCCGGAAGCATCGACCGGCCGACTTTATTGAGCGCCACACCTTCAGCGAAATTGAGAGCGAAGCTACCCACACTGTCGCCGAGTCCGGCATGGGGGTCCACCAGGAGGGTGGATCGGGCGAGACCGGCAGTCAGACCCCTGAATTTGGGAATCATGGCAATGGTATCGGCGGTCACCTGGGCGGCGAAATCATGTTTGCCTGCTCTCTCGATGGCTTCCTGTTGACTGTCCGGAGCATCGATCAGA
>JAGQHH010000253.1 GCA_020431945.1 Cyanobacteria bacterium HKST-UBA02
TGAGGTAGTCGTCGGCGCCGGCGGTGAAACCCATCTCTTTGTCATTGAGAGATGAGCGAGCAGTGAGCATGAGCACCGGGGTGGCACCGTTTATCTCGCGAAACTGCTTGCAGATCTCGATACCGGACATACCGGGCAACATAACATCCAGAATGATGACATCGTAGCTGGTCACCTTGAGAAGGTGCATGGCGGTGGGCCCGTCGTGCACCACCTCGACTAGATGATGCTCCCTGGCAAGCCAGTTATGAATGAGGGTGGCGAGGTCTTGCTCGTCCTCTACCAGTAACACTTTCGCCATCCGCGGGACTCCCGAAGTCTTCAACTACAAGAGTACCAGAGCGGAAGAAATTTCAACAGGAGTACTGTTACCGGCGGTGCCTGAAAGCCCTGGCAAGACAGTGACCGATGATCCTCGTGGCCAGCATGGCTATCTGACCTCGACCGGCGAAGCCTCCCCCGGAGCAATTACCTCTCAGGAGACTGGCGAAGCTCTGGTCGCCTCCTGCCATGCAGGGAACGCGCCCGTTCCGGCCACCGGAATAGAAGTCGTTCCCGCTTGCATAGCCGGGATAGCCGAAATCAGCCTGATAATACGGATTGAGCTGGGAGCGCAGGAGTCCCGAAATCATCTGGAGCGGATTCTGGCGATCGAGACCCATACAGGTGCTCTCCGGAGTTCTGTATACCTCGCACGGAGAGCGCCTGCCATCACCGAAGGCGAGTTGCCTCGCCTGGCTGAGAGTATCGAAGCCCGGCATATCGTGATTGAAATCACCGGGACTGCTGTCGAAGCGGCTGCTCTCGGGATAGAAATACTCGTTCATATGAGATCCTGTCATGGAATGAATTGGCGCTGGGGAGACAGTTCCGAGCTTATTTGCCTAATGTTCCCAATTTGTACCTTCGAAGCCGCGCGGGTGGGGAAATCACCACTTACTGCTTGAGCTTCTCCGCCAGGACATCGAGCCGAGCGAGATGATCATCGAGGACTTGCCCGGGAAGCAGGCGTTCCCGGCTGTTCTTGAAGCGCTCATATTCATTGCGTATCTGGATGCGGGTGTTGTCGGCAAGACCTATGGCGGTGCCGATGCCGTAGACCAGAGAGCCGTCCTCGAGGAGTTCGTTAGCCCGCAGGGGTCTGCGGAAAGAGCTGTACCCGGCTACCATGGCGCAGATGCCGAGTGTCATCTTGGTACCACCGACAATGGCACCGGTGACAACGTTCTCGGTGGCGGCCCTGGTGCCCTGGCGGAGCTCCCGGAGGGCGAGCTCGTATTTCTTGCTGCAGAGCCTGGAGTGCTCATGATTGATGGCATCGATACCGACAACCTGCTCGACGACGTCGCTTTGCTCCCCGAGCTCTCGCAGAAGACCTGCCAGCCTGGCCCGATCCGCCTCCAGGCGAGCGACGTCCCGGGCGCCATCATCATTCAGGAGATGTTTCGCCTTCCTCCGGGCCAGGGCCCCGGTGATCTTGCCCACGCCTCTCGAGAAAACAGGGTTGGCGGCTATCAGCGTACCGGATATAAAAGTACAGACACCGGCGCCTCCGACATAATGCGGCTTCTTCTTATCCAGACCGACGATGGCCACCAGATTGCCCACGGCTCCGACCCAGTTCTTGCTGATATCGAGCACATAGAGCGAGTCTTGAAAAGCACGGAAGCGCCTGGTGCTGACATAGAATCGCACGAACTCGTGAAAAGAGAGGTCGCACAGATCGGCAAGAACCGCCTCCTGAGCTGCTAGAAGCTCCGCCTCGGCAGGACTGAGATGGGCCGAGCACTGCTCCACGGCCCTGCGGCGCTCCTCGAAAAGCAGCTCGATCTCTTTCTTGAAAGCATCGGCCTTCGCCAGGGCGCTCTTATGATCGAGACCGAGCTTGCGAGCCTGCCGATCATGATATTTGTTGATCCCGAGCTCCACTGCCGAACCATAGGCCCCCACTAGCTGGCCCACCATCTGCGGCACGAAGGTCTCCTGAAGATCGTCCGGATGAATCTTGTAGTCCCGGTACCCTGTCGTACCATCCGATTTGTAGAAATGCTCCAGCGGGTGCTTCCGAGCGGGCTCCCTGACTGCCACCGCTGCGAACAGACCGGCCATGGTGGCGGCATTGTTGCCGATCTGGGAGACGGCATACCGCGGTCCGCGCCACCGGCCCTGAACACTGGCTCTCTTTCGATACTCGATATTGAAGCGCTCGAGCTCGATATCCTTGAGAAGAATCTTGCGGCTCGCCCGATCCACGCATTCTATCGCCTGCCAAGCCTGGCCGTCCCCGGCCGCGAGAGCCGGAACCTGAAGAGAAAGCGCAATCAGGAGAATCGCAATCGATTTAATAAGCGAAGCGGTCGCAGAGCACATAGGTCTTTCCCGGCTTTCTCATTACTTTCGTCTCGACGGCGAAGGCCAGGCCTCCCTGGTCGAGTTTGCGAAAATAGCCGCTCAGGGTCTGATAGCTTACCTCTATGCTCGGCTTGCCGTAAAGAAGATTCCAGCGCTCGACGGTGAGACGCTTGTTGCCGGAGGGCACGGCGCCCGGCATAGTGGTCTCCAGACCGGATTGATCGAGTTGCCGGAAAAATTCTCCGGCATCGGCAAAAGTGAGAGTGTGAGGAACGGACAGCAGTTGAAAAGTGCAGTCATCCCGGGTGCCGGTCTCAACGAGGTCGAAGAGACCGGGAAGCTCCTTTCCCGTATAGACGAGAGAATTGAAAGCACAGATCTGTTTCCACTCGAGGAAAGAGTCTCGCCCGGGAAGGCTGACTATGAGATAGCCACCGGGCAGAAGCAGATCGATCAGCCGGGCTATGGACCGCTTGAGATCCCCGAAGCGATGCAGAGCGAAGGATGTCGCTATGAGAGCGAAACGCTCTCCCATAGTCACCGTCGTGGCATCGAGACAGGAGAAGATCCGGTGCTGGTAACGCTCATAATGGAGACCCTTGAGATTTCGCCGGCAACTCTCCACCATAGGCGATGAGGGATCGGTGAATACCACAGTGCGTCCCGAAAGGGATGATGCCAGATAGGTAGAGAATATACCTCGACCGCATCCGACCTCCAGCACCTTTCCTGGTGGCAGACGATTTTCCACCTGCGAAAGTACGCCGGCGAGCTCGGTCGCGGAAGCCTCGTGCATCGCCGAGACTCCGCCCTCCGCATATAAATTCGAGATATTGAGCGAGCCCGTTATGCCGGGGGACGCATATGTCGTCATTCGATCTCCGTGTTCCGTCAGAAATGGCGACCTGCCTCTCTGGACAATGTAGCGGCATTGCCGGGAGACTACAAGCGCTCTGGCCAGAATGAGGACTATATTTACATCATATTCGAGACCGCACCACCTGTGGTGCGATCATTCCTTCCCGAAAAGCTCGTCTTTCCACCAGCCGGCTTCCGGTACTTCACCCTGGCTGACATCGATGGGACGCCATTTTCCGCTGATCGCCCCGGATACCGTCTGGGCGAAACTCTCGGCTTCGGCGTGCCGGCCTATGGCATTGAGCAGCTTAGCAAGAGCCTTCATGACCTTGACGGTCTCGGGATCGTCCGAACCGCGAAGCCTCTCGTTGAGAGCCAGGGCTTTCTTGTAAGCCTCCTCGGCTTCCGGATAACGGTTCTGCATATGCAGTAGCGTGCCCAGGTTGTGAAGAGCGCTGGCCACATCGACGCTCTCGGGTCCCGATACAGCCGTATAGATATCCAGACATTCCCGGGCCAGGGCTTCGCTCTGCTCCATTTTGCCCTGGGCATAATAGGTCCGGGCGAGCAGGTTGGTTACCGCCGCCACAGCGCCATGATTCTTGCCCAGGACCCGGACCTTGATCTCCCGGGACTCGTTGAAGGCTCGCTCGGCATAAGCCAGCTCGTTCTGCTGGAAGTAGATATCGCCGAGGCTCTCGAGGGCGTAGCAATAGTTGGGATTGTCCATGCCGTCGCCCCTCACGACATCCAGGGCTTCGATCCAGAGCCTGGAGCAGGCGCTCAGATCGCCTTTGCGCATTGCCGACTCGGCATCCGCCTTGATCTCGACAAAAGAGCGGCTCGGGGCCATTTTGGAGCTCGAATCCGGGACCGGCATGTCTTCCACAGTCTTGTGCATGGGCGGCGAGGGCGATACAGGCTGGCTCGGAGCACGCTTGGGAAGCGGCACCGTCTGCCGTCTCTCCGGGGGCGGGTCCGCCGCCCGGGGGAAATCCGAAGCCAGGTCCCGGCTGGTCTTCTGGAAGGGCGGAGGCTTCATGAGCGAGCCGGTGGTAGGCCGGCTGGCAACCGGCTTTGTGCCTCGCAATTGATTGGCTTCATCCGTGCGGCCCATCTTGTCCAGGACATCGGCAAAGTTCTTCAGGAGGCTCACAACCTTGGGATGACCAGCTCCCAGGGTCGATGAATTGATTGCCAGGGCCCGTCGGAACAGTCTTTCCGCCTCGTCCAGGTTGTTCTGGACCTGATTGAGCATGGCCAGATTGGCCAGGAGCGGCCCGAGCTGCGGGTCCATGGGACCCAGGGACTCCTCGTAGATTCCCAGGGCTCTGTAACCGTAACCTGATGCTTCCTGCATCTTGCCCTGAAAGAGATAAAAGTCCGTCACCTTCTCCAGGGTCATAGCCAGCCTGGTATCACCGGACCCGAAAGCTTCTGCCTCTTCGAGAGCGACCAGCCAGGTAGCCTCGGCAAAATCGATCTTGCCTTCTTTCTGAGCTATTTCAGCTTCCTGGAACTTGGCTGCCCATTCTTCTTCGTCAGGAAACATTCACGCCCTTGCCTGTTTCGAATCCGGTAGTAAAAAGCTGCCTGCAAAAAGATAGCAGATCCTACTTTGTCTTACCCGCCCTGACCAATAATTTTCACTGCCCCGGTCGGGTTTTACCCGGTGGATGGCGGCGAAGATAAGCAGCAGCACCGTCCGAGAGAAGATCTCGGTGCATGCGCCAGGAATCGCCGAAAAAGTCTACGGCGACGGATTGATCCAGCATGTGGGTAACCAGAAGGTCGATGGCGGCATCATGATCCGCGGCGGATTCGATGGTCACCACCTGCTTCCCTTCTCTCGAGACTTTCAGGAGCTTGAAGAAGAACTGCAGGGCAGCCAGGCGCTCCCTGGGCATATGCCCGGTGCCGATGATGACATGGAGCCGTTTCCACGCCTCTTCCCCCATGGTCTTTCGCCACCTGGAAACAACCTCATCCATGGTGGCCAGTTGCGAGCTCACCGCCTCGAAGGCATTATCGAGATCGTCCCTGGCTACCGAGCGAGTATAGCTCTTCAGATCTCCGGCGGAGACACGGTTGTCGGCCAGAACCCTGTCTTGAAATGCCAGGGTGCGCTCGATCAGTCTTTCCTGCCTGGACAGCTGCTCTCCTTCGAGCCCACGCTCGGCAAGGGAACTCCTGGCACCGGCTATGGCGTCACGAAAACGCTTCAAGCGACCGGCTGTCTCCTCGTCAAGACTCCGATCTGTATGATTCGTGAGGATCACGAAAGTACCCAGGGTTATATGCGAAACCTCTTTGAGCACCGTATATCGGTCCTTTATGAAAACCTCGCTCTCCTCTTTCCCGTCCCGCACCAGAGTCATCGTATTGCCGTTTACGATAATCACCGGTCCGAGAGTGCCTTTCAGCTCCTCCTTGGCTTTCTTGTAGTCGCCGTGGAAGATCTCGTTCACCTCGCTGAAAGATGAGGAAGCCTCCGCAGGCACCCAGGAGATGGATGAAATTGCCAGCACGACTGCCAGGGACCGGATAAAAGTCATGATCATTGGCTCCTTTTGCCTGTGAAATAACCGAGGGCTCTGGCCCGACTCAATTCCTCTTTCTCGAGCTTGCTCTCACCGAGCTTATGGTAGACCATGGCCAGACCATAATGAGCCCTTGCCATCACCTCCCGGGGCGGGTCGAGCTCGATAGCCTTCTCATAGTCGCTCCGGGCTTTCTGGTAAGAGCCGGCGGATCGATAAACATCTCCTCTGATTACATAAGGCTCGGCGACATCGCCATGGAGCTCGATTATCCGGGTGTAATCAGCAAGGGCGCGAGGATAGTCTCGTCCTTTGAGATAAGCATCGGCCCTCGAGAAAAGCGATTTCATGTCGCCGGGCTTATTTTTTACCAGGAAATCGAAATCCTTCGCGGCCTCACGATACCGACCGAGCTTCATATAGAGCTCGCCCCGGTATTCATGACTGCATTTGGAGCCGGGATCGGCCTTGATCGACCGATTGAAGAATTTCAGAGCCTCCTCATTGTCGCCACGTGCCTGAACGATCACCGCTATTCCGGTGAGAGCGCCGGCATCGCCCGGGTCATGGACCAGAAGGCGGTGATATTCACGCAGAGCCTCGACATTCCTGCCAAGAGACATATAGAGCTCGGCTTTCTGCCGGTAGAGCTTGGGCTCATTCGGATTCAGCCTGATCGCTTTCTCGAACTCGGTGAGAGCCTTTTCTTCCTGGAACATATTGCCATAGAGCTTGGCTTTCTTCTCATAGAGCTTCCACTGCCCCGGGTGGCGCCTGATCTCGGCATCGATAGCCTTGATCCGTCCCTTGCCGATCTCGTCGAGATCCTCCAGCTCGTTGAGGCTCCTGGCGAAAGCAGGACAGATCATAACGAAGCTGAGAACGAGAGCGACTGTCGCGAAGAAAAACATGGTTACATGATACATAATAAAATGTCGGTCTCTGGTGGAGAAAGCCGGAACTTGGACGAAAAACGATTGATCATGCTGCGCCCGACCGCCGGCGCGAGCCCCCGGGCACCGGCCGCCATCGATGGCGAACTAACCGCAAGGAAAATCCGGGCCGACGACCAGGACATTCTGGGCAGACTTCTCTTTGCTTCCTATCATGGCACCATAGACGATGACGGATCCAGCGAAGAGGATTTCGTCGAGGAAGTCGCCGGAACCCTCGACGGCAAGTACGGAAAAATGATCTGGGACGCCTCTTTCTTGCTGATCGACAGGAGCGGCAGAGTAGCTGCCACCAGTATGGTCACCGACTATGCCAATCTTCGCCCGCTCCTGGCCTTCAGCGCTGTGCATCCGAGCTACCAGAGATTGGGACTGGCCTCCTGCCTCATCGAGCGCAGCCTGGAGGCTCTGGACAAACAGGGATACGATCGCATGTACCTGGTAGTCACCGAGGGCAATCACCCTGCCCAGACTCTCTATGACAAGCTGGGCTTCAAAGTGTCCCCTCTCCAGCAAGCCAAGGTGATCGAATTCGAAGAGGTGCCTGTCACTCTGATCGGCCAGGCGTCTGCGATCATCGACAAACAACTCCAGGAAAGCGAGGCCACCAGGCAACCGACCCTGGTGCATCTCTGCGGGATCCCGGGAAGCGGCAAGACCTATTACACGAACAAATTCCTGGCCCGCAATCCCTTTTACTGCCTGGTCCAGTTCGACGGGGTTATGGAATCCCTGCCAGGCTATACTCGAGACCGGGACGACCTGGGAGCTAGAGAAGCCTTCGAGCGCTGGGAGATGCCGGCAAGAGCGGTAGGCTATCAATTGCTCCAGGCCCTCATGGAGAACAAACGCAATGTCATATTCGACCACGGTGCCGCTTTCCCGGAGCACCTGGAGCTGATCGGCAAGGCGAGAGCCTGGGGATACAAAGTCGAGATGCACTACATGCAGTGCCCTACCGATATTGCGCTAGCTCGTCTCGAGGAGAGGGAGAAGACGCAAAATCGCCATACGCCTCAGCAATTGCTTTTCCACCGCCAGAACAAACTCGACGAGCTGATTCCGCAATACCGGAAAATCGTCAATCGGTTCGTCGAGATCAGATCCTACGACTGACAGCGAGAAGCTCTGCAGGGGCGGCATCCCAGAGCTGGACACCGGCATCCCCGGCGAGATCGAGCAAGCAGATCCGCCCGGTAGCCACCTTGAAAGTGCCGTTTGCGACGCGGCTCGCGAACTCACGCTCGGCCAGCTTGAGAAAATACCGGAGCACGCCATTGCTGGTAATAGCAAGAACCAGCGCATTTTGATCACCTTCGAATTTGCTCTTCAGCTCGGCGACAAAGCTTTGCACTTCCTGAAATACCGCTTCCGGGCTGCCGGCCCAGTCACCCCGGGAGGGCCACTGGCAGCGCTTGTTCCAACCATCGAGACTATCCTGGCCGAATCGCTCCGCCACCTCGCCATCGGTGAGACCGCTCCAGCCACCATAGTCGAGCTCGTTGAGACGACTGTCGACAACGATGGGAAGCGGCTCCGAGAAGTGCTTGTTGACTATCTCCCCGTACTCGACACAGCGTCTCAAGGGGCCGCTATAGATAGCGGCCGGTCGCCCCGCCTCGGCCAGGGCTCTACCGAGAGAGTCGGCTTGCTCTCTGCCTTTTTCCACCAGGGGAGGATTTTCTCCGGATCCGACCCAGTAGATTCTATCTCCCGGATCGAACGTGTTTCCGTGCCTGCTCAATAGTAATAGCATGCTCTTCCCTGTGTTCCTGTCTCTCTATACTGGCTGTGGAACCAGCTCACCTTCGCTCTCAATGATCGCTTCGACGATCGGGACATCCGTCTCGCTGTCCACCGAACCGTGGGTCCTTCCCTGATAATCGACGACCACGACTCTGATGCCGATGCCATTCTCCAGGGCGCGGAGCTGCTCGAGCCCCTCTGTCTTCTCCAGCTCCCCCTGCTCGAGACTGAGATATTTCTCCAGGGTATCTCGCCGGTAAGCATAGAGACCGATATGACGATAAAGTGGTGGCTCACCACCACCGGTGCTACGCAAGAACGGAATCATCGACTTTGAAAAATAGAGAGCGTTATGCTGCCTGTCGAAAACCACCATGGTACCGCCGACGATTCCGGAGTCTTTCTGGGACTTGAGCTGCCGGTATTGATCGACACTGATTTTCACAGCCGGTGTAGCCATGGCGACCTGGCTGTCCGCCTTCATCACATCGATAAGAGCGCTCAGCACCCAGGGCGGTGTCAACACGGCATCGCCCTGCAGATTGAGAACAATCTCCGCCGGCGAGCCCAGACTCGCGAGGGCCTGGTGGACTCTCTCGGTTCCGTTGGCGCACTCCGAATCAGTACGCACTACCTCCGCCGAAAAACTCCGGCAGGCCTCCTCGATCCGGTCGTCATCGGTGGCCACCACGACCTGATCGGCCCCGGATGCCCGGGCTATCTGCCAGGTACGCTCGAGCAGCGTGCGCCCCTTGATGAGGGCCAGAGGCTTGCCGGGAAAGCGCGTGGAGGCGTATCTAGCCGGAATAACGATGAGCGATTGCATGCGCCAATGTTAGCATAGAGCTTCGCTCAGGAACCTCTGGCCAGGCGCACGGCTGCTGAAAGACCAAGCTGGAGCCCACTCTGGTCAGCCTCGAAGCCTGTTTGAATCTTCGTATCACTGTGTGCTTCCCGGGCCAGATGGTTGATCCTCAATCCATCCCTGAAATACTTGATGGCATCCCTGTACTGACCCGTCTCGAGCATCAGATTACCGAGCTCCAGATTGTTGCAGGCCCGGGCCGACCGGAAGAAATCCTCGCGCCGGTCCAAGAAAGCCGACTTCTCGTCGGGAAAGGCTTTCTGGTAGAAAGCAAGAGACGTCTCCAGGGACTCCCGGGCTTCTTCGAAACGGCCCAGACGATAGCAATACCTGCCGAGGTCCTCGAAAAGGGTAGCCCGCTCGATGTCCGGACAACCACTGCCGAGCTCGCCGATAGCAGCGCGGGTACGCCGGACCAGTTGTTCGGCGGCTTCGCGATCGCCAGGAGTATCCACCGGGATCTTCACTTTCCGGCGAGCCGTGCCGGCAAGGCAGGTCGGGCCGTTTGCCGCAGCACTGGCCTCGATAAGCTGGTAACAGGCCTCTTCGATTTTGTCGTCAGCGAGATAGCTGGCGTATTTCTCCAGAGCCTTACCGGTCTCAGGACCGGCGGCGGAGCGCAGGAGGAGAACCGCCTTCCCGGCCAGGTCTTTCTTCTGGGAGTCGCTGAGAAATCCGCCATACTGGTTGACTGCGGTTATCAAAAAGTCCGCCCTTTCAAGAGCGCTCCAGTCTTCCTGCGCCCCGGCCTCGACCAGGCGTCGACAAACTTTCTGGTTATGCTGATTCTCGGCATAGAGCCAGCGACCTTCCCGGGGATTGAAATCCCCGGCTATATCTCCGTCCAGGGGCGACTTGAGGGGCTCGGCACAGCCGCAGAGACCCCAGGGCGTCATAAGCAGGACGGCAAAGACAAGGATGAGAGCAAGGTTCATGATTCAATAAGTATAGTAGAGGGCAAGATCTAAAGAGCCGTTCGAGAAAGGTTATAAGCAGGGTACTGGTATGTCTCATCGATTACTACTCGTTGTTTTGCTCATGCTCGTCACTTCTCTGGTCTTCGCCGGAGAGGCTCAGGCGAAGAAAGCCAAACCGTCACCCCAGGAAGTCGCTCTGGCCAGGGCGAACAAATTCTTCGCCCAGGGCAAGGACGCCGAAGCGAAAAACGATCTGAAAACCGCCGCTTATGCCTATCGCCAGTGTTTCGACACTCGTTACCAGAGCTTCGGCTTCCGGGACCCGGAGCTGATCAATGTCTCGAGCCGTCTGGGCAAAGTGCTCGCCCGTCAGGACAATTTCCTGGCTGCCGAGGAATACCTCAAATGGTGCCTGAAAGCCCAGGTCAAGCAGTATGGACCCGGAGACCTCCGCCTGGCGGACGCTCAAAAGGGACTTGCCGATCTCTATCGCAAACAGGGAAATTTCCGGCTGGCATCCTCGAAATATGCTCAAGTGGTGAACCTCTACGAGCGCTATGACGAAGAGAACGCGGACCTCCTCTCGGCTCGTCTCGACCTTGCCGAAGCCCTTTTGAAAAACGACGAGAGGGAAGCGGCAGATGAGCAGATCAAGAAAGTCGATCAGGCCATAAGCCATGCCGGTGGCAAAGCCACCATCGACACCGCCAGGCTGGCGAGCCTGAAAGAAGCCCAGGCTAAATCCGCAGAAAAGCCTGTTGCAACAGAAAAGCCTGTTGCCGAAGTAAAACCTGTAGTAACCGAAGCAAAACCTGTAGTAACCGCAGAAAAACCTGTAGTAATCGAAGCAAAGCCTGTTGCAACCGAAAAACCAGTTGAGACGCGTCAGGCAGTACCTCCGGGCGAGCTGGCTGCCGGACCCGGGCCGCTTCTTCAGGAAAGAAAAAATGTTCTCGGCATGATCGAGCGCAGCGCCAAACTCGGCATCGGCACCGGTGGTTACGAGACCGCTTATGCCGGGATCGAAGAGATGGTGGCAGCAGGCAAACCGGAAGCAGAGATCAAAACACGTCTGGACTCTATACGCAAATCTCTCTACGAGCAACTCTCGAAAAAGGCTCTCCTCAGTGACCCTCGTTATCAAAACCAGAAATACGCGGCTTACAGGAGAGGGCATACCGAATCGAGCGCCACCAAATTCGGTCTCATGCTGGACAACTACACACCGATGACTCCGGCTCAGATGAAGGCCTTCGACAAATACGACAACACTCAGATCACCGAAGGCTATATGAAACAGATCGAAGCCGATGTCGCTCGTACCGAGATGCAGAGACTGCCGCCGAACATGAAATACGGTGATTCAGGCAAACGCTTCATCAAGCGCCGTCAGGATATCATCAAGCGTAACCGGATCAATCACAACCGCATCCAGGAAGGTTTCGGCAGACCCCAGAGCGCGGTGCCCGAGCGCGATACGGCCCCGGCCGACAATCATCGCACCGGCATCGAATATCATTGAAAGCTGCCTAGTCCCAAAACAGCCGACATGGCTTACTTTCGTGCATCCTTCCGTCATTGGTAATCAAAGGCAGTCCAATCTGGAGCGCGCTAGCCACTATTGCTCGGTCAAAAGGATCGGTGTGAAAGCGCACGTCGTGGCATATTTTCACGGTTGCCTCATCAAAGGACAACGAATTTATGGTTCGGTATTGAAAGAGTTCGTCAACCCAGTCGGGGAAAGGTTTGTCAATTTCTATAACGCCACCCTGAACCAGCATAGACAGTTCCCACAGGACCGGGGCTGGCACAAAGATGGCAGTCTCAGCGTTCGTGGTGGCCTCTTCGAAAGCTTTTCTTGCTTTTTTACTGAGACGTTTTCCGCCATCGCAAAAGAAATAGATGATGGGATGGGTGTCTGTTACCAGCAACTTTTCTTGAGTCACAAGCCCGTCGTAGACTCCTCAATAGATTGCTGGAATCGCTCAGCAATCTTCTCGCTCGCAACCTCGAGATTTTCAGTCTTGAGCTTTATAGATCCAATCAAGTTTGGAGGCTTTTGATGAGCCATCGACTTGGCCAACATGCAAAGTTTGCTGGTCAGGGCGATATAGTGCTGATAGCTCAACAAGACAGCGACTGGTTTGTCACGATCGGTAATCTCCACGGCCGAGGCAGACGTATTCAACGAATCAACCAGCGGAAAGAAATCCTTGCGTGCTTGAGTCTTGCCAACAGACTGCTGTGTGAAACCCATAAGGGTGGTAGCCTGCTTTTTGATGTCCTCTCTGGATGGCATGGTGCCTACTCAAAAGCTAAGTGTACAGATCCAGTGTACACAAACATCTATGTCTTGGCAAGGTCCGATGCAACGGCTGATACAGAAGATCTGCCAAGAGCGATCCAGCGCCCGATCAGGACTACCAGGACCAGAACCGCTACGAAAGTGGCTGCCCGGACTCCGATCTGTAAGGGCAGCCGATTGAGAGCGACAGCCATGCCCATCCCCATGAATAACGCCGTCATGCTGGTCGCTCCCAGGCGCTCATGAACCAGGGCGGCGCCCAGGCTCAACATCGCCCCGGAGAGAATGAGAACTCCGAGCCCGGCAAGACCGGGATCGAGCACTATACCGAAACTGGCCAGGGACTGGGCAGCCAGAAAAATCAGAGCGGTGGCCAGCACCACCAGAGGTCCCAGGCGTGACACCGCGCCCCGGGCCAGATAGAGTCCGGGCAGGAGCGACCAGAAGAGCACCGTGGACAGCAAGCGTACCGGTCCCGTGTCGCCGAGCATGATCACCGCGTCGAACTGACAGAGCATCACCTCGAACGAAAAGAGAAAGCCGAGAAGGAATGCCATGATGTGGTGGCGGTTGATGCTCCGGATCCCCTCAACCGGACAGACCCGAAAGACTGCGGTCATCAGTACGGCGATCATGAGAGTGTATAGATAGCTTTCGAGCTTGCTCGGCCGGCCGGAGCTGAATGCCACGGATCGCTCGTTGGTGAGCATCCTCCCGAAAGGAAGGGGCTGGCGGCACATGGGAGCCATATCGATTTTGCCGGGTTCAGAACCGGAAGTGGATGCGACCGGCGCGGCCTCCGCTTCGCTCTCATCCTCAGGCAGAGCGACATCAGAATTGTAATTTGGCTCGAGCACCATGAATGCACCGTATTTGGTAGCATAAGGTCCCTCGGCCGGCACATAGAGCCTGGTCTCGATCAACTGCCGGTAGGTCTGACACATGATTTCAGGGTCGGTGCAGCTGACCAGGAGCTTGCCTTTCTCTTTCAGGCGCGAGCGAGCAAGATAAAAGGTCTCCTGAGTATAGAGCAGGTCGGGTTGCCGGCTCGGCAGGCGCTCGCCGATAACGATCAGATCGAATTTCTTCTTGCTCCGGTAGAGAAACCTCCGGGGATCGTCCTCGACCAGCTCCACCCCCGGTGCCTTATAAGGGGAATTGACGGTCCAATCGGCCATGCCAGCCAGAAACCCCCTCTCATCCACCGCTGTCACCGAGCGGGCACCGGCAAGCAGGGCAGCAGCCACCTCATTTCCGGCACCGGCTCTCAAGACCAGGGCGTCGCCGGGCTCGAGACCGACTTGATAGGGGAGGGTGAGAAATGCCGGGTCGAAGTTGAGGACCTTGCGCCGGAAGTAACGCACCGATGCGGGGTTCATGAGCGGATCGACGCTCAGGGTATCAAAAAGATTGTTCTTCAGTATAAGAACTGCCAGAGGCTCGGCGGCGGTGCTGAGGAGATGGGCTGAATAGCTGTCCCCCGCATAGAAGCGGGTTTCCGGCGCCACCCGGAGAAGCCTTGTCCTCGTGGTATCGGCTTTCTGGGAATAACTGCTCTGGGTCAATGTGACCGCGGCAAGCACCAGGGATGCCATCACCACAAAAGCAATCTGGACAGCTCGATGACCGGCTCTGCCGTATGAGATCAGGACGAGAGCAGGAATGATCAGATAGAGCGCCGGCAGTCCGGTCTCGTTAGCCAGGCAGAGGACGATAAAGCCGGCAGCGGCTCCGGATAGGGAGGAAAGCGAGGCATTGCCGCTGTCTCTCACGGACCGGGCTGCGTCCATCATGATCCGGGTGACGGCGCCGAAGATAAAGACGAAAAGTGCCGTGCTCAAAAATTCCGGTCGGATGAACCTGGAAAGATAAGTAGGCAGATAGATGAAGCCGGGCTTCTCCCGGGCGAGAACACTCGATACCAGAGCCGGAGCGCCGTCCGGATAGCCGCTTGCCACCAGAAAGCAGATCAGACCGAGCAAGGCTACCACCACCAGACCGGAAACCAGGGGGCGGCTCGGCCGGTCCCCGGCCAGTCCGATTGCCGTTCCAACGAAAGCACAGCAAATCAAATAAGGGACCACCAGGTCGAAGCCGCCCACGATATTGACAAAGCTCTGGGCTAAAGCCAGGACGAGAGTCCAGGCGCCGGCCATCAACATGATCTCTTTCGTGGTCAAAATATGGTGTACAGTTTGAGCATCGGCCAACTAGATTACCATCACTGTGCCTTCGATTAAAAAAATCCTGACCGCCAAAATTTTCTGGGTGACCGTC
>JAGQHH010000254.1 GCA_020431945.1 Cyanobacteria bacterium HKST-UBA02
CTACCAAGCTGCGCTACGCCCCGATTGAGCTTATATTAACATGGCCGCAGGGCACAGATCACCTGCCCGGCAAAAGCATGGACGCTCCTTAACACTGCCCGTCCGGGCGGTCATTCCGCCATGAGACTGCGGTTTCCGCCTTCTCTATGGGCCTGCTCCACCGCCGCCCGGGCATGGGAGAGTAGGATCTTGCCTTCGTCATCCATATGGGGGGCGAACTGGCAGATCCCGACACCGACAGTGATGTTCAGGGTCTCATCTTCAGCAGTGAAAGTGCTCGTCTCGATAGTGGTGCGCAGGCGCTCCGCCACCTCGATGGCGCCCTCTCGCGGGGTGACTGTGAGAGCCACGGTGAATTCGAAAGGACCCGAGCGCACGACGATATCGGAGTCGCGCATCTGGCGCCCGACAATCACCGCAAGCTGGGTGACGATGGAATCGGTCTTCTTCTGACCGAACTTCCTGGTCAGCTCCTTGGCGTTGTCCACTTCGAGAATGACCACGCTGAGAGGCACGCCATAACGTCTCGATTGCTTGATGCCAAGACCGAGGAATTCGCCGAGGAAACGAGCACTCTTGAGCTCGGTGAGCTGATCGGTAAGAGAAAGCTCTTTGATCTGTTGCTCTTTGCGCTTGAGCTCGTCTCTCAGGGCTTTCTCCCTGAGAATGCTTTTCACTCTCGAGAGCAGCTCCTCCGGCTGTACCGGCTTGAAAATAATGTCCTCGTTTTCGATCCGGTCCCCGGGGGGCACCGGATCTTCCCGGGAACCAAGAAAGATGATCGGGATCTCGGCGGTCTTCTCTTCTTTCTTAAGGCGTTGAAAAACAGCCTTACCGCCCATGAGAGGCATGTTCAGATCGAGAACGATTACGTCCGGTGTTCTCACTTTGCAGGCAGCTATAGCCTTGAAGCCGTCATTGGCAGTATCCACCGCATAGCCTGCTTCTTTGAGAACCTCTCCGAGAAGCAGCGTATTGGACTGCTCGTCGTCTACTACTAGGATCTTCTGGCCATGCTTCACGGTCTGAAACTGCTTCCCGGGCGTTAGTACGAATATTTAAGGATCACAGCCGCTTGAGAACCGGCCGGACCAGCCAGAGCACCAGAGGCTATAGGCTGATACTGGAGATGATAACCGCTTGATGACCCTCTCAACAATCTCTTGCCCGACTTATAAATGGAATTCTCGGTATGTGAAACATTTCAAGAGAAGTTTTCCCGGGACTCTCGAGCAAAAGCTGGTCATCCCGGACCCGGGCTACAAAATCAGCGAGCTCCAGACCGAAATGTGAGGGGCAGAATCGCTCCACCCGGGGAAGCCCTCTGGAAATCAGCTTTCTTGCCCCTTCATGATTATCCCGGCCGAGATGGTAATAAGCGACCCCGATCTGGATGACCCCTTGAATCAGCTCGCGATCAGGCTCCTGATACGATTTCCAGACCTCTTCCAGGGTCTCGTGACAGTCATAGAAAAGCCTGTCGTTGAACTCTTCGATGCCCTTTCGAAAATCGTCTTGCAGCTCCGGGGGCAGATGGTTCATAAAAGAAGATCCCGACTCAGCTCAGGGAAGCAATGGCGACGATATCGAGATCGCCGGGCAGGCTCTCGAGCTCGGCCCGGGCCAGGGAGACTACCTGAGCCGTGTCGAGGAGCCCGGAAAGATCGATGATGCGCGAACCGGCAAGCAGCACCGTATCAGGTATCACCTTGCCGGCATCACCCCAGGTGGCATGCTCTTCCAACAAATCGACAATCGCTTTCTCGGCGCCTGACACATCGGTGGCAGCGATAACGGCATCACGGAATTGCAAACGCACGCTGCCGCCCCGGTCCAGGACCCGGACCGACTTGATCGGGCTGTGCCAGAGGCCCATGAGCCGGGCATCGCTCTTCTCCGACTGGAATATCTTATAGAAGCGCCCGGCGAAGATCTCGCGAACCGTCTCTTTCTCGACCCGCATCGAGTCAGCCGCTGTCTTGATCATCTCCTCATCGCTGGACTCACTGGTTTGTTTCTGCTCCTCGGTAAGGGCGCTTGCACCGACAGCAGTGGCACGCACCACACTGGTGCGGTTGTCCACCTCGACCTGCACCTCGATGGTGGCAGGATCGGCACCCATCTTCTCCACCGCTTCATGGGCGTCATGCCGGACCCTGAGGATATCCTCATTGCTCGGATTGACGATCTGGCGCTCCACGGTTTCTCTAATCAGGGCCAGGGCGACTCCGATAGCCGATATGACATCGGCATTGCGAGCCAGTTGATGACGCAGTCCCATTTGTTTTGCCACATAAGGCACGATAGCGGCAGCGCCGCCTCCGCCGCCCACCAGTGTCACCATCTCGGGATCGAGCTTATGATCGGCGATCAGGGCTTTCACCACCGGGATGCATTTCTGGGCGGCAATCTGCAAGATCCGCTCGGCGATATCGGCAGGGGGCTCCGAGATGAAATCGCTGACCACTTTAATCGCCTTCTCAATGGCTTCGCGATCGCCCCGAGCGCAATCGCCTTCAGGAACAAGACCGAGATAATTGGCGGCGCAGGTGGGAGTGAGAGCAAGAGCCTCTCCCGGGCCTTTACCGGCGATCAGAGAAAGATAATCAGCCGGGTCTCCGGGGCTCGGACTGAGAAGCTCGACCCCGAGGCTGGCTTCATCGCTCCCTTCGAATTTCTCGAAAGCGCTATAGGCAAGCCCGGCGATATGAGCCGATCGGGGTCCGACATCGATGATCTTGCCGCCTCTTATGCGCGGCAGCGAACCTCCGGCCACCCCGACGGTGCGCACATCGAGGGTCCGCATATAAACTCGATGGCCGCCTATCTCGGCGGTTTTCACTTTCGCCCGGCCGTTGTGAATCGCCGATATATCGGTACTGGTGCCGCCCACCTCGAGAAAGATCCCGTCACTTATCCGCAAGAACATCATCGCCGCCGCCACCCCGGCAGCCGGGCCGGATAGCATGGTCAGGATCGGCCGCCGGCGCATGGCCTCGATATCCATGACCCCGCCGTCCGAGCGCATGATCATCACCGGCGCCTTGATGCCGGCTTCACGCACGCTCTTCTCGGTCATATCGGCGCTCTCGATCATCTTGGGGAGCATAGAGGCATTGATCACCGCCGTCCGCGTCCTCACCTTGTAGCCGTAGAGCTGGCTCACCTCGTGCCCGGCGGTGCAGGGTATATTCATGGCTCGCACAATGTCCACCACCTCTTTCTCGGCGGTCTTGTCGTCCACGGAGAAAGCTTCGCTGATGGCAATCGCTTTCGCCCCGCGCTCGAGAAGATTCTCGACTGTGGTCTTCACCCGGGACTCCTCGATGGGGCTGCCGGTGTCGATGAAAGCATGATGCGTATCGAGATACTTATCCCGGGCGAGCTCTATCTTGCCGAGGTTGGAGACCGCCCTGGCGATCAGGGCATTGACCCCTTTGCCCATACCGATGATGCCCACCGGCGCCACGTCACCTTCGAGGAGAGCATTGGTCGCCTGGGTGGTGCTGTGGGCGATGAAACCGACATCGCTTGCCTCGATATCGGTCTTATCGAGAAGCAGGCGCAGAGCCTCGATAATCCCCAGGGCGACTCCCTGGTCGGCACTGTGGGTGGTGGGCACTTTCTGGCTGCCGATTATCTCCCGGCTGAAAGCGTCGATGGCTACTGCATGGGTGAAAGTGCCACCGACATCGATACCGATACGAACAGTTCTATTTTCCCTCTTAGTTTCCTTCTTGCTCATAGGGGCACATACCCGAAAGCGCAGGCTAGAACGAGACCGCCCACCACCGCCAGCCACGCATAGGGAATCGTGCGCTTGAGAAGCGAATGGGTGTCGGTGCCGAGATAAGTAGCTATCCAGATATTGTGGGTGTTCGTAGGATCGCAAATGCCCTGGACCTGGCCCACCGACATGAGCATACCCATAATCGCCTGACCGGAAAGAGCGGTAGTGTTCTGAATCATTTTCACCAGACCGCTGCCCATCCCCCAGAGACTGAGGGGTCCACGATAGAGAGCCAGGGGAGCCATGAGCGTAAAGACCAGGACATACATGAAAGCATGGGTGGGAATGGCGCCTGTGATGAGCGGCGCGATCACGCCGCTTATTTGAGAGCTGCTCACCGAGGCGATCAGCATGCCGATGCCGATCATCAGGAAAACCGCCGGGATCACCGTGGCGATACCATCGATAATCGCCCTGGTGAGCTGGTTTATAGAATCGCTCTGCCAGGTGAGGAGCACACCATAGGCGATGGCAGCCATGAAAGCCGGCAGAATGTCCCAGCCACAGAAGAGCACTAGAAGAAGCGGCACCAGAGGCGTCAGCATCGCCGCTCCGGGCAGGCTCCTGGATTTGCGCTTGTGCCGGACCAGGGCATGGACGCAGAGAGCGCCGAACACCCAGACACTGACGTTGAAAGAGCTCGCCATCAGCCCGGTCTTGTCCAGCGAAGCGGTGGGATTGAAATTGTTGCTGAGAAACCAGCCCGCCGCCGCTGCAGCTGCCACCCCGGCGGCGAAATATTTCAGGTTGCGCGCCGAGCGAAGCTCGACCAGGAGAAAGAGCAATATAGCCAGGCCGATCAGAAGCGCGAAGGGGACTACAAAGGCGATGATCTGCTCCTGACCGACCCCCAGCACATCGATATAGAGCTGCCAGTTGGCCAGGTTGAACATGCCCCCCAGACTGATCCCGAAAAGATAGAGACTACCGGCAGTGACATTGCCGATACCGATGCTCAGCATCACCGGCAAGATAATCGTGCCTACCATAATCACCGCCCCCAGTCCGCCCAGGGTCGAGAAAAGGAGAGCCGTCACGAGAGTGAGGACGACACTGAGGAGGTAGGGATTGTCCCCGGCGAATTCCGCCACCCAGCGCACCATGGCCCTGGCTATGCCGTGACGGTTCATAAGCTCGGCGAGAATCGCACCGAACATGGTGGTGGTATAAGCGCCGTGCAACTTGACGGCACCCTTGCCGACCACTTCGCTGAGAATCTCGTTACCCGGAATCCCGCCAATCACCGCAATCGCTACAGCCATCATGGGCAGAGCGAGGAGCGCCGAGAGACGGCGCATATACATGAGCGCCGCCATGGCGAGAAAGACCAGGATGATCGAAATGGGAACGAGATATGACAGTGGTTTTCAAGCCATAGTAAGTAAGACCAGATGAAATGATCGTTGCAAGGCCGTGCAGGTGTCAAGCAGGCATATACTCTCCATATAGAAAGCATCTCGATCAGCATCTACTCTTCGGACCACATGTCGATGACATCCTCATTGAGAGGCGACTTGTCGACCTTGTCCGAGAGAATCTGAATCGGTTTGGTCAGATGCTCGCGCAATTCGGCAAGACCCGGCGTGGTTATCCGGTCGCACTCCCAGAGCCCGATGGAGCGCAGCTTCTTGAGCCCGTAGAGGGAGGGAAGGTCGTTGTCGTCGAAAAGGCCGTGAGAGATATAGAGAACCGAAAGCTCTTTCAAAGTACCGATAGCCTTGAGATCCTCGGAGCCCAGGTTACAATTGTAGAGATTGAGAACCAGCAGTTTCTTGAGCAATCGCAGTGGAACGAAATCACCCTCTTTCAGGGCCGGGCTGCCCAGGCTCATGCGCTCCAGTCGAGGCATCGCTCGGCAGATCATGGACACGCCGGCGCCATCGACAGAGCTGCAGTTCCTCAAAAACAGCCCCCGCAGCCTCTTCATCCCGGAAAGCTGCACCAGACCGGCATTGGTTATCCCTGTGCCCTCGATGAAGACGAACTCCAGGGCCGGCATGGATCTGAGATAGGTGGCGCTCTGGTCCGAAATTCCTGTGGAGGTGAGCGCCAAGGCTTGCAGACCCGGAATACCGATAAGACTCTTCACCCCTTCATCGGTAACCTTCTTGCAGTGATCGAGATCGAGGATAGATAGCGATTTCAGGCCCGCAAGAGTGCTCAGAGAATCGTCATCGACATTGGTATAAGAAAGACGCAGGACCTCGAGATGCTTGAACCGCTTCAGGCCTTCGAGGGTCTTCAAATTTAGGCGATTTTGAGAAAGCAACATACCGTGTATCGGGCTATCGCAGAGAAAATGCAGACCGGACCCGTCGATCTCATCCGCAGAGAGATCGAGAAAGACCTTCTCCTTGCCCCGCAATAGCTCCGCCACATCCTCGAGTTCCGCGTCTTTGAGAGTGCCTCCTTCGCCGATGGGGCGGATCATCTCATTCTTGTCCGGGCTCAATTCGTTGAAGTCGGTATTTTCCACGGTAAGACGGACCACAGATTTCTTCCTCGCCGGCGCCGGCGATGCCTCGGTCGAGACACCCGGGTCTGCGTTACCGGCGTCTCTGGAGAAGCTGAAATAGAAAAGAATGCCCAGAATTAGAAGAAGTGCCGCCCCGCACGCCGTCATCATCGGACTGAGGCGAAACCCCCGCCGCGCCGGAAGCTCGGACTCGGCGTCTTCGGCACCGGAGAGAGCCATAAGCGCATTCCGGAGCTGATCTACAGACTGATATCGATCATCCTGGCTCTTGGCCAGACAGGTGGCGACTATCTCCTCCAGATCGCCGGATACTGGTCCTTCGAGCAGGCTTGATACCAGAGGCGGTTCGACTGCGGCATGCATCGAAAGCATCTCGAGAGGGCTCTCAGCCTCGAAAGGCGGGCGACCGGTGAGCAGCTCGAAAAGCACGCAGCCGAGGCTGTACACTTCGGAGCGGGCATCGTACTCGAGTCCGCTCGCCTGATCCGGGCTCATATATGCCGGTGTCCCGGCCAGGGTTCGGCCCTGCCCCGGCGAACCTTCTTCTTGCCTCAGCCGGGCCACTCCGAAATCGATCAATCTCACCCCGAGACCGCTCTCCTCATCGCTCACAAGAAGAATATTGCTCGGCTTCACATCCCGATGATAGATCCCCGCCCGATGAGCGAAGGCGAGCGCCTGGCAGACCTGATCCATGACAAAGCAAGCATCCTCGGCGGTCATCGCTCCGTGCTCGTCGAGATACTGCTCCATGGTGACACCGGGCACATATTCGAGCACCATATATGGTAGCTCGCCCTGACTGGCGCCGAAGTCGAGGATCGAAACGATACAGGCGTGCTGCAGCTTGCTCAGAGCCCGGGCTTCTTCCTGGAAAGCAAGCAGCTCGTTGGCGGAGAGAATGCTGAGCATCTTCACCGCCACTTTCTTATTCAGAAGCCTGTCCCGGCAAAGATAGACATTCCCGGCGGCACCTTTGCCCACCATTTTCAGGGGCTTGTAACGCTCCACCGGGAACTCTTCTTCAGATAGAGGCAACTCCTCGGAATCGTCGTCCTCGGTCGCCTCCTCGGAAGAACGGCCCACCGCCTCGACCTCGGTTAGAACCGGATCCGGCACGGGACAGCTGCACAGATCATGCCTGAATATATACTGGCTGAGAGTTCCCTGCCTGCCGCAGTTGACCCGCTTGGCGCACTTGCTGCATATATGTACCGAGAGTGACTGGGTGAGGAAAAGATCCTCCGATCCGCATCGGCAGACAGAAAGCCACTGCGTGATCGAGGCCGGCTGGCTGGCCGTGACTTGCCTGCGGCACTTCGGGCAGAGAGATTGATCCTGGCTCACAGTCGGGTCTACCTTACTTATTGATCAGCAAACATTTCAACAACATCTTGATTGAAAGGAGACTTGTCGCTGCTCTCGGACAGAATTCTGGTATTTGGTGGCAGATGCTTTCTCAATTCGACAAGACCGTCGCTGGTGATATTCTTGCATTCCCAGAACCCAATATGACGGATATTCTTGAGGCCGTACAGACTCTTCAGATCCCGGTCGGCGAACTCCCCTTTTGAAAGATATAGAACACCCAGCTGCGGAAGCGCGCCGATCGCTTTCAGGTCTGCCGGTCCGATGCGACAGTTCAGGAGATTGAGGTCGTACAGGTTTTTCAGAGCTGCAACCGGCTCGAGATAGCCCGGACCGATTGCGGGCCCGCCAAGGCTGAGAGCGGTGAGCCAGGGCATGCTCCGGCAGATCATCGCAAATCCCCTGGCGGAGACATTCTTGCAATTACGCAAATAGAGCATTTTTATGTTCCGGCAATGGCTGATTTTCGCAAGACCCTCATCAGTCACCCCCGTATCCTCGACAACAATCGAACACAGCTTCGGAATAGCTGCCAGGGTCTTCAGGCTCTCATCAGTGATTGCGGTACTTCGCAAAATGATCGAGCTGACGGCAGGAAGCGCCTCGAGATAGGCTACGCCCCTGTCGGTAAACCCTTTGCAACCATCCAGATCGAGCGCCTCGAGGGTGCGAATCCGGGAAATCACTTTAAGAGCATCATCGTTCAGATTGGTCTGGGCAAGCTTGAGGATCCGAAGATGCTTAAAAGAGCAAAGAGTGCTCAAACAATCGAGATCGAGATTGTTTTGAGAAAGGATTAGATAAGATACTGGATGCTTGCTTAGAAAATGAAAACCTGATCCATGTACATTCGAATTCGACAGATCGAGACGAATCGACCCTTCCTTTGCAAGAATTTCAGCAACCTCTTCGAGCTCCGCGTCACTGAGCGTGCCGCCTTCGCCAATCGGCCGCAAAGAATAATTCCTAGTGCCGAATTGCTCGTTGAAATCAGCAGTCTCCTTGCTCATCTGAACCCTGTGGACCGGCTTCACATCCGATCGCGCGCCGGTGGTCCCGGGCTTGCTGCTCGATAGACCGAACCAGGCTGACGAGATGAAAACGACCCCGATAACGGCCACGGCTGTCGCCAGTATGAGCGGCAGGGGGCGCCTTTCCGGAGGGTTCTCGTCTTCGCCGGAATCGCACTCCGAGAGCGCCGCAAGCGCCTCGCGAAGCTGACCGATAGACTGAAAGCGCTCCTCTCTGTCTTTGGCCAGACAGGTGGCGATAATCTCTTCCAGATCGCCGGGCAGTTGAGCACCGATCAGGCTCGATACCAGCGGTGGTTCGCGATTGGCATGCATGGAGATCATCTCCAGAGGGCTTTCCGCCTCGAATGGCGGTCGTCCGGTGAGGAGCTCGAAGAGCACGCAACCGAGACTGTAGACCTCGGACCGGGCATCGTATCCGAGCCCGCCGGCCTGGTCGGGGCTCATATAGGCCGGGGTTCCGGCAAGAGTGCGACCCTGCTCCAGGACTTCGCTTCCCTCACCGGGGGACTCATCCCGCCTTACTCTGGCCACTCCGAAATCGATCAGTCTCACCCCGAGACCGTTCTCCTCGTCGCTCACAAGTAGAATATTGCTCGGCTTCACATCGCGGTGAAAGATCCCCTCCCGGTGAGCGCAGGCAAGAGCCTGGCAAACTTGATCCAGGACGAAG
>JAGQHH010000255.1 GCA_020431945.1 Cyanobacteria bacterium HKST-UBA02
GAAAATCACGAGCCCCTTCCGGAGTGGCTTTGGTGAGAATAGGAGTCTCGACATCGATGAACTCATTGGCGTCGAGATAGCTCCGGATACTGGTGGTGACTCGATGGCGAAGCTTGAGATTGTTCTGCATGTCGGGTCGGCGAAGATCGAGATAACGATGCTTGAGCCTCAGGGACTCGTCCACCTGCCGACCTTCGCTGACCTGGAAAGGAAGGACTCCGGCAGAATTGAGGATTTCCACCTCGACCGGATACATCTCGACCAGACCGGTGGGCTGCTCGGGTTTCTCAGTGCCCTCCGGGCGCATGGTGAGCCGCCCCCGGGCGATAACCACATACTCGTTGCGGAGCTTGACGAACAGATCGTGCACCGCCGGATTCTTGTTGGGGTCGCTGACAAGCTGGAGTTTACCGGTCTTGTCCCTGAGCTCCACGAAGACGAGACCGCCCAGATCGCGCCGGGCATTAACCCATCCCGCAACACAGATCTCCTTGTCAAGATTTTTAATATTGGCATGGCCGCAGCCGGTATCTCGTTTCATCAGTGAAACCGCCCCTTCCAGGAAAAGTCCATATTGTATCTCAGCTTCAGAGAATGAAGTAAACTAGGATCATTACTACTAGCCTTTAGCGTCGGAGACGTAGCGAGATGCCACCACTTCATGCCTTGCCCGCGCCTGCCCTCTGGGCCATTGGAGCAGTTCTGATAGTCCTCGGGCTTTCCTTCTGTTACAAGGGATGGAATGCCACAGTGCTGGGTAGATGTCATTACTGGTCGGGCTTCCTGCCCTTCACTATCGTGTCGCCCTGGTTCATTCATCTTCCTCCCAGCGAGCGCTCTCTAATCAAAGTCAGAGAAGGAATTCTCTGTCACGTGTTCATCGGTCCGCTCTTTTTCATTACCGCTATGGCTTTGCTCCTGGTCGGCTGCGATCTGGTCGGTCTGCCCGGAACCAATACCGCAAACTTCGTCCTCAATGCCGGCAATTCTTCAAAGCCTGCTGCGATCATCTACAGCCCACCGCTTCACTACAAGTTCCCCATCGCCGCTCGTGCAGGCAAACAGATCGACAAGATCTTCCAGACCAAGCTCTACGAAGATCCTTCCAAGAGCTTGCTTCCCGGTCAGCACAAGACAACCAGGACTCTCGACCAGGTCACCACCGACACTGCAGGCGGTCACTGACAAGGGTCCGGTCACTAATAATAAGATTAATTCGAACGGAAAGGCTTGCTGAAAAGCACATCCGTTCGATATTCTTTCGACCTAGTAATATTCATTCGTTGAACTCCCTCTTGCCAACAAAGGAGAGTAGTAGTGTCTAGTGACGTCTCTAAAATTCGGAACGTAGCCTTCGTCGGAATCAACAAAAGCGGAAAAACCTCTCTCATAGAAGCGTTGCTGAACATAACCGGCACCAATAACAGAAGAGGAAAGATCCAGGACGGCACCTGCACCACAGACTACGAGCCCGAATCCATCGACAGACAGATCTCTACTCAAGTCTCGGCAGCGCACACCACTTATAAGGGCTATCACTTCAACCTCATCGATTGTCCCGGATTCATCGACTTCAATGAAGAATCCAAGCTTGCTCTCATGGGAGTCGACACCGCGATCTTCGTTGTCGAGCCGGATCCCAGCAGGCTGATCCAGATGGACAACCTTCTTTCCTTCACCGAGGAGATCGGTGTTGCAAGGATGGTGGTAGTCAACAAGATGGACAAGCCGGATCTGCCCCTCGCCGAAACTCTCAACAAGCTCAAAGAGATGCCCGGCACCAAGACCCCGAGACCGCTCGCCCCGCTACATTATCCCATCGGCACCGGCGATGACTTCAAAGGCTATGTCTCGGTCCTCAAAGAAGAAGCCTTCACATACGGTGATAAGGGCGAGCCGCAAAAAACCGATGTGCCCGATGACCTCAAAGATCAGCTGGCCTCCTCGAGAGAAAAGCTCATCGAGAGCCTTGCCGACACCGACGACAAACTCCTCGAGATGGTTCTCGAAGGCGAAGATCCGCCCCTGGAGCTGCTCGAGAAAGATCTAGGCAAAGGCGTCCGCGAGGGCACTTTCGTTCCAATTCTTGTAGCCTCCGCCATGACCGACGGCGGTCTCATACCCCTCCTCGATCTGATCATCTCTCTCTGCCCGTCGCCGGCTGAGCGCGAGTACAAAGACGAGAAAGGCGAGACCATTACCGTCAAAGAAGATGGACCGGTAATAGCCCAGGTGATGAAAACCTATGTCAACCCGCAGTCCGGCAAAATCTCCCTGGTGAGAGTATTCTCCGGCACCATAGCCGGCGACACGCAGCTCGTGGACACAACCCAGGACGGCGGCAAAGAGCGGATCGGCGGGCTCTATTCGGTCCAGGGCAAAAAGCACGACACTATCGATAAAGCCGGTCCCGGGACTATCGTGGGGCTCTCCCGGATGGACACTCCTCGCACCGGGGACACCCTGGTTTCGGGAAATGCCAAGACGGTCCTGTCCAGGCCGCCCGAGCCGCCGCCTCTATATTCCCTGGCCATCGCTCCCAAGAATCGCAATGACGAAGCCAAGCTCTCCACTCTTCTTCAGAAGCTTCTCGAAGAAGATCCGGTGCTCAAAGTCGACCGCGATCCGGACACCCACGAATACTGTCTCTACGGTCAGGGAGAAGTGCACCTGACCCTCAGCCGCCAGCGACTGGAGCGCAAATACAGCTTGCAACTGGATAGCAAGAAACCCCAGATTGCCTACAAAGAAACGATCCAGTCGGCGGTTGACGCCCATGGTCGTCACAAGAAACAGACCGGCGGTAAAGGTCAGTTCGGCGAAGTCTTCGTCAAAATCGAGCCCCAGGAGCGCGGTTCGGGCAACAAGTTCAGCGAGTCAATCGTCGGGGGCTCGGTGCCCAGGCAGTACATTCCAGGCGCCGAGAAAGGTGTCACCGAGGCCTTCAACAAAGGTCCTCTGGCAGGCTTCCCGGTGGTGGACGTAGCGGTCAATTTGTATGACGGCAAATTCCACGATGTCGACTCCGACGAAATGTCCTTCCGAATGGCAGGCATTCTAGCGATGAAGGACGGGATGCCCAGGGCCAATCCGATCATTCTCGAGCCTATCGCTGAAGTGAAGATCCATATTCCAACCGAATACACCTCCGGGGTGCTCGGTCAGGTCAACGGTCGCCGCGGCCAGATTCTAGGCTTCACCGCCAATCCGGACCGCCCGCGCTGGGATCAGGTGTCGGCTCATATTCCGAGAGCCGAGCTCTGGGACTATATCATCGAGCTACGCACCCTTACCCAGGGCCTGGGCTTCTACGAGTGGAAGTTCTCGCACCTGGCGCCGGTGCCCCCGAACATCTCCCAGCAACTGATCCAGGAAGCCACCGCAGCCGCGGAAGCCTGAGCCGGGAGATAGAAATTAGCTATTTATCCGCACATTGTTGATTGTATAAATCGATGATAATATGACATGCATTGTCGATATTTTTTCTGGCAATTAGCCAGGGGGAGGACCATTGTCCGAAGTTAGAGTAGCTGACGGTGAAAGCATCGAGCAGGCCCTGAAGCGCTTTAAAAAGAAAATCCAGAAAGCCGGCATTCTGTCGGAGATCAAACGTAGAGAGCGCTACGAGAAGCCCAGCGTCAAAAGAAAACGCAAAGCCGAAGCGGCTCGCAAGCGTCGCTCCTGAACCTCAGACAATGTCCTTTTCGCCATCCCGGCAAGGTCGCCCGCGACCTCCGGTGAATCGGCTTTAGAAGTCAAAAAATTAGCGCTGGAGCCGGGCTGAAGCCCGGCTTTTCCGTACCGGCCTGACTATCAGTCACTTCCGGTATTTATCAGGGCACAATTAATCACTTGACAACTTCACCCCGGGTGAAATCTAATAGAACGCGAGGCATATAGCCTGTACGAAGAGCTAAGCCACCAAACTGCACACTGAGGAGTTTCCTGATGGGCAAGTCTATCCCCGCGTCCAGACAGAGAGAGTTAGTAGAGATTCAAGTCTCCACATTGAAAGAGCGTCTCAACCAGTTTTACGACTCAAGACGACGCAACCAGACAGCCGATTCCCAGGACGGGCTTTTCGAGTATCTCTGGGATCTCAAAGAGCTGGCTCTCATGGAAGGCAGAGCAAGCGTGGAGGTGCCCAGCGCCTGGCTCGAGGAGCTCGATTCCAGTCTCCCCTGCGGCGCCCTTCGCGCTCATTGAGCTATTTATTCTTTATAGTAAAATCCAGGAGTGAAGCTTCACCCCGCTAGCTCATTCCTGCTCACAGCCGCCTGCGCATCGGCGGTCTGCGCCTGCTATTCCAGCGCGCTACCGGTCTGGTCGCGGTCCGACAGGGCTCGTCTGGGTCAGATCATGGACCAGATCAATCTCTCCCGGCAGGAAATCGCCAGACGAGACCAGCTACTCCTGGATGAGGTGCGTGGAGTAAGGCAGAGGCTCGCTCTCCGCATCAAACAACTGGACAGCTTCAAGGGCGCCCGTCCGGAACTGCTGCCGACCACGGTGGACGATTGCCGATACCTGGCAAGCGAGCTTGCCGGGGGGCTGGGGAGCAATCCCTTCGACAGCAGCAAGGACAGAGAACGATTGAGCCTGGTATTTCTCAGTTCGCTTTCCAAAAACGACCTGGCAGCCATCCGCAGCAATCCGCCTGCATCATGGCGAGCAGAGCCAGGCACTATCACCATAATCCACAACGGCTACGACCTGGCGGTGTTCTGGGGCGCTTCCGCCGACGGGCGGCCGCTCCGGAATCTCGAAACAGGCGAATTCCGCATACTGACTCTCCAGCTCTCCCGCTGAAAGCTCAGGGAGCCGCCCACAAGCCGCCTAGGACAAACCCTATGTCGGAGGGTCAGGCCGCCTTGTAGTCTGGCAGTATGGCAATAGCGAGGTGTTTATGACTTTCACTCAGACCCGGGGCTGTCTCAAGCTCCTGCTCGTCACCACTCTGATCGCAGGATCGCTTCCCCTGCCGTCCACAGCTCGCAGCCAGACCACCGTTCATGGTGGCGCCGAGAAAACCCGGCATAGACAGAATACCAAGGCCAGCCCCCAGACCAGGCAATTCCAGGACAGTGGCTCGGGCTTGCTCGTCGCTATGACCGGCAACCGCGAGCTCGGACAGTGCCCCCTCAAACACACTGACGTGAGTGTCGCCGTATCCGGCTATGTTTCGCGCGTAACAGTAAAGCAGACTTTCACCAATCCCTATAAGAGCAAGATAGAAGCAGTCTATACATTCCCTCTATCGAACACCGGAGCGGTAGACGAGATGCTGATGAAAACAGGAGACCGGGTCATCCGCGGAACAATAAAGAAACGCGAGGAAGCACGCAAGATCTACGAAGACGCCAAAGCCCTCGGAAAAGTCGCATCCCTGCTCGATCAGGAGCGCCCTAACATATTCACCCAGGCAGTGGCCAATATCGAGCCCGGAGCCACTGTCGAGATTACCCTCAAATATATCGACCTGCTGCCCTATGAAGACGGGCGCTTCACTTTTGCATTCCCCACGGTAGTCGGTCCCCGGTTCAACCCCGGCACACCCGCCGGAAAAGCGGGCACCGGGCGCGATCACGACACGAATCTGGTCCCGGACGCATCGCTTCTCACACCGCCAGTGACACCAGAAGGAACCAGATCCGGTCACGACATTTCCATAAAAGTCGACATAGACTCAGGGGTGCCCATGACCAATCTCACCTCCAAATTGCACGAGGTGAGCATCGGCCAAGAAGGCACGAAGCGCGCCCATGTCGAGCTCAAGAGCAAAGTGACGATCCCCAACAAGGACTTCATCCTGAGCTGGGATGTAGCGGGAGAGGCGCTCAAGAGCGGCTATATTACCTATCGCGATCCCCAGGACAAAGACGGCTCCGGATATTTCACCCTGATGCTTCTGCCGCCCCGGAAGATAACACCGCTGACGGTTGCACCCAAAGAGATGATATTCCTCATCGACTGCTCCGGCTCCCAGAGCGGCATGCCTCTGGACAAAGCCAAAGAGACCCTCGCTTATATCGTTGATCACATGAATCCCAGAGACACTTTTCAGGTGATCAGCTTCAACAACGGCTATGACAAGATGCTGCCGCGTCCCATGGTGGCCAGTCCGGAAATGAAAAGAAGAGCACTCAACTATATCCGCAAGCTCGAGGCTCGCGGCGGTACTTTTATGGCACCGGCGGTGGAGGCGACCTGCAAATTGCCGGCTCCGGAGAATCGCCTGCGTGTAGTGACATTCATGACAGACGGCTATGTCGGCAACGACATGGAAGTAATCGGGATCGTGAAGAAGCTCCGGGCCGAGTCGCGCTGGTTCTCCTTCGGCACCGGCCACAGTGTCAACCGATTTCTTATCGACGAGATTGCCAGGGAAGGCGGAGGCGAAGCCGAATATGTAATCGCCAGCTCGAAAGCAGGCGAGACGGGCAGCCGGTTCTACAAGCGTATTGCATCCCCGGTTCTCACCGACATCAAGCTGAAATTCGACGGTGTCGAAGTGAAAGAGGTATTCCCGAAAGACGTATCCGACGTCTGGGCCCAGAAGCCTCTCTATATCAAGGGTCGCTATCTAAAGCCGGGAAAAGGCTCGGTCACCCTCACCGGATTCCAGGCAGGCAAGCCCTACAAGCAGACACTTGGTCTCTCTTTCCCGGAGACGGATACCAGGAACTCCGGAGTAGCCTCGGTCTGGGCCAGGGCCAAGGTAGACAGGCTCATGTCCGAAGACTGGCAGGGAGCCCAGCTCGGCAAGCCCAATCCTGAGCTGAAAGAAGAGATCGTCGAGACAGCTCTCAAGCATCACATCATGACGCAATACACCTCTTTCGTAGCCGTGGACGAATCGTCCGACACCGGCAAAGATCCGTCCTCTAAAGCGGTAGTGCCGGTGGAGATGCCCGATGGTGTGTCGAGAGAAGCAGTCTTCGGAGAAGCCCGTCACAGACGCTCCATTTCCATGCGCGGTCTGAACCTGGGAGGTGGAGCACCTCAGCCGCTACTCCGGGCTATGCCCACAACGGGAGCCGCTTCAGGAGCGAGCACGAGCAGGGCATTCATGGCCAAGCGAAAAGGCCGGATTAGCTTTAACGGACCGGCTCTGCAAGGGGCGACCAATGGCTTGATTCCGGCAGCCGAGCCGGAGTCGAAGAAGGACAAAGAGCTCGACCCTCGCTCCAAGCTCAATCCTGCGCTGTTAGGCAAGAGAGGCAGAGTGATGGTCAGGCTCACCCTCAGCATGCCCCTCTCGAAAGTCCGTGCCCTGCTAGAAAAAGCGGGTCTCAAACAGATCAGCGCCGAGAGCCTCCGGGCCTCGAAGATTACCGTCACCGGCTTTATAGATACGGCGAAGCTGCTGGAGCTATGCAAACTCAGCGCCGTAGAGAGAATCGATCCGGCCTGAAGACCGGAAAATTTGAGCGGGAGAGAGCCCCGAGCCA
>JAGQHH010000256.1 GCA_020431945.1 Cyanobacteria bacterium HKST-UBA02
ACCGATAGACTCGGGGTGGAACTGCAGACCGAAAAGCGGGCTCTGTCTGTGCTCCAGAGCCATGATCGTGCCAGCCCCTGCCTCTCTGGCGATTATTTTCAGGCAGGCAGGCAGATCTTCCTCGCTCACCACCAGGGAGTGATAGCGCATGGCCTCGAAGCTTTCAGGGAGATCCCGGAAAAGCAAGGAGTCCCGGTTGTGGTCCAGGCGACTCGATTTTCCATGGACGATAGTGCCTGCTTTCACCACCGAGCCGCCCATATAGTGCGCAATCCCCTGATGTCCGAGACAGACCCCGAGGATCGGGCAGGCCAGCTCCTGGTGTCGCTCGATGATCTCGCGGTTTATCCCGAAGTCCCGAGGATTGGCCGGGTGTCCGGGACCGGGCGAGATTATTATTCCGTGCGGTCTTTTCGCCCGGATCTGGTCGAAAGTAATCCGGTCGTTCTTGACAGTGACCACAGGCAAGCTCGTCAGGGAGCGCACCTGCTGGACCAGGTTGAAAGTGAATGAGTCGTAGTTGTCTATGATCAGAATCGACATGATGCTCTCCTCAATGGGTCGATGATTGCCCCGGCTTTGTTCAGAGTCTCTCTGTACTCGTGCTCGGGGATTGAGTCGTGTACTATGCCTGCTCCGGCATTAATGTGGGCTCGATTGTCTTTGATCAGGGCGGAACGGATGGCGATGGCGAAGTCGGCGTCTCCGCCGAGCTCGAAGAATCCGACACCGCCTGCATAGATGCCTCTCTGCTCGGTTTCGAGAGTAGAGAGAATCTCCATGGCTCGTTTTTTAGGAGCACCGGAAACAGTGCCTCTCGGAAAACAAGATTTGACCGCATCATGGGCGGTGACATGACCCTCCAGCTCTCCTTCGATACTGGTGGCCATATGCATGACATTGGGCAGTCTCATTACTCTCGCCAGCTCTCCGACCTTTACAGAGCCTGCTACGCTCACCGCGCCGACATCATTGCGCCCCAGGTCCACCAGCATCATATGCTCGGCTCGCTCTTTGGGGCAGCTGACGAGATTAGCTTCTCTCTGCCTGTCCTCTTCTTCGCAACGCCCCCGGGGTCTGGTGCCGGCCAGGGCTTTCAGGGCCAGGCGCCGACCTCTGACAGTCGCCAGGGTCTCCGGGGAGGCGCCCAGATATTCGAAGCCGGGCATGCGCAGATAGTAGTTGTAGGCAGCTCCTGATTCCCGGCGCAGAAGTCTGTAGGCGGCAAGGGCACTGGCTTCGAAAGGCATGGTGAAGCGCTGGCTCAAGACGATCTGGAAGGCTTCGCCGCTTTCGATCAGGGCTCTGGCGACCTCTACCCGGCGCAGAAACTCGGCTTTCTCCATAACTGGAGCCGGCTCCGGTGCCGAGGATAGATCGCCGGAGAGCTTATTCGACTCCGGCGCATTCCGGGTGAGAACCTCGGCTATCTCTTTCTCGAGAGCCCTGTCACCGCCAGTAATCGTCAGTTCGCCGGTTTTTCTATCCACTCTAATTGCTTTCGATACGGCGAAAAGAGCAGCATCGGGAAGGGAGAGAGGGTTCTCTTTCTGCTTTTCGATGCCGGCGGTGCCGGCGGTGAGACCGTAGCCCAGGAATCCGGCCAGGAGCTGTGTACTGTTCCGTTCTTGATAGTCCCTGAGATATTTAAAAGGACAGGTCTCTTGCTTCGCTTCGATAGAGATGATTTCCCGGGCTTCGAGAACCAGCAGGGAGTAGCTCTTACTTATTTCATCCTTTTCATCCCTTTCAAAGACCATAATCGGCTCGAAGTGAGAGATGAGGCGGTCGATAGATTCGTCGATGTCGTGCTTGATGTTCATTTTTTTCTGGTATCGAAAATGGTGCGCAGCAGAAGAGAGCCGGCAGAGAGTCTCTTACTGCGTCTTCTTGATAGATCTGTAAAACAAAAAGCAGGCTCCTTGTTCCGGGCCTGCTTCATTTGCTTAGTTCGGTGGATGGAATTCTATGGAATCACCAGCACCAGCGCTGCCTGCCCGGTATGTCGAAGACCCGCCAGGTCCACCAGGTGGTTGCCGTTGCTTTTGTTGTTTGTGTGCGTGCGTGACTCATGACGCTAAATGGTATCAGCTGACCGGGCAATTGCAAGAGTTTTCTTTCTCAGGTTAAGTCAGGTAAACAAATTCAGAGAAGACCCTGGCTCCGGGCCATCTTCTCCATCTCCAGAACTTTCAGAGTCATGGCTGCCACATCGGGCTCGGTGCCCTTCTCGGCGGCTTTGATATAAGCCACGTATTCGGCAGTCTCTTTGACCGAGATTCCCATCATCAATTGATCGAGGATTTCTCTCTGGGTCGGATCGAGCTTGTCGCTGTGACGGAGATCTTGTTTGGCTCTTTCTCTGCCATAGTCTATCTCTTCTAGAACCGGTTCTTCGCTGGGTCTCTGGTCTTTGGCGAAGGGGTCGGTCTCGGCTTCGAATTCTTCGCGACCGTAGTTGAAGTCGGTGAGGAATTGTCTGTGACCGGGCTCGCCGACACAGGAATAGTCGACGGTGACGAGTTTGCCTGTGATCCGGCTGATACCGATCTGGCTGTTGGGATTGCTTCCGGGATCCTCGAAAGAGAGACCGGCTTTTTCGAGATCGGCGAAGTATTTGTCCAGAGCCTCTCTGTCATAGCTCGAGCGCATCTCCACCAGCTCCTGGAAATAGAGAGTGGAGCCGTCTTCGAGGTCGCGCACATTGCCGAGAACCTCGGCGTCCCGGGCACGCTTGCCGAAGTTGTAGTCCCAGCCACCTTCCGGGATCACCACCTTGAGGGCGGCGCCTTGCGGAAATTCTTTGCCGGGTACGACTTCCAGAACCACCTGGGCATCGTTTCCGAAACCGATGGCTTCCGGCTTGACCTTCACATTTCTGAGCTTCGGGTTGTTGCGAATATACTCGGCGGCATCGTTCTGACCGTATCTCTCCAGGGCTTCCGATGCCTTGATCGGCTGTTCGGCTCCCTGCTCGCGGCGCTCTTCCCTATCTTCTGTACGCCGTTCGATCTTTCTTTCTCTGCCGCCGCCGCCTCTTTCGCCGCCATTTTCGCCGCGCATCTCCATTTTGACGACATCACCGAGAGTGTTGCCGGTTCCGCTACTGCGAATGCCCCGACCATCAGCCATGGCATAAGCCGGTTGGAGACCGTCCCGTAATGGATTGATTGACCAGGCGAACTCGTCTACCCGGGAGGCCAGGTCTCTGCCTTTTTCTGTCACTACATCAATTAGCGGTTTCGGTTTCGGTCCTCTGCCGACCAGATCGGTCATGGGAGCCTCGCCGCTGGCGATCCGCTCCACCAGAGCCTGTTTGCTGCCGGGGATGGCATGGGCGGCTCCGGCGGCGGTGCCGATGAATGCGAAGCCGTAGGTGGTCTCGCCTATGTCTTTGAGTGTCGGAGCCCTGTTCTCGAGAATCAACGGATTGGCGATGCCGCTTCCGATTCCTGCCGGAATCGCCGAGAGACCGCCGGCGGCTGCCTGGTTGGTGAGCACCGAGCGAGCCAGGGAGCCTTCCGCCAGGGAGCGTCCGATGGTGTTGATGCCGATGGTTCCAGCGGTGATTCCGCCGAAGGCTATGGCGCCGGCAGCTCCATGCTTGAGCTTCTGGGAGACAAAGTCGCCGTCGCCGCTGACCGGCGTGAAGCCTGTTTCGTAGAGGAAACCGGTGAGAGCCCCTTCGGTAATTGCCAGACCACGATAAGTATTGAGCATGGAAGCACTGGTTACCGAGGCTGCCTCCATGGAGAGACCGGCGTTCATCATCAGACCCCGGGCTCCTTTTCTGGCTACGAGAATCCAGGGGATCATACCGGCGACATTGCCGACCTGCTGGGCATGCCAGTCTGCCGACATGAAAGGTGCAGGGGCAGGCTCATCGATGAACTGGACCTTGGGAAGCAAGTCTGTGCCCAGGGCCTTGTCCACGAATTGAGTGGCAGCGCTGATCGGCTTCTGGATGGCGGTATGGGCCGCCGATTGCAGAGCTTCACCGACTAGCCCTCGTTTTTCGGGCTCGGTCTTTTCTGGTAAGTGACTTTGCCCGCCCGGGATTTGATCATGGGCCTTGGGCTGCGGGGTTTCCGCTAATGCAAGTAACGGGTTCATGAGGAACTTCTGGATTGCCTGAGGAGTGGAGTTTGGACTTCGATTTCGCCTTGAGGTCCGCTCTCTATGTCCTGATAATGCCTCAGTCCCGGCTATCTGTCATTGGGGGAAATACGAACTGGTTCTAGTTTCCCTCTTCCAGGCTGAAAGACTCTTTGCTGAAAGGGCGTGAAACCCCTGCAGTGACGCCTTTCTCGACACCTTTGATGGTGCCCATGATCATGCCGCTCATGAGCCCGTAGGGCACAGCTACGATGGTAGACATAACTTTGCTGGTGAGATCGCTCTCGCCCCCGGACATGTCGCTGTCCAGAACCCGCTGCATTGTGGCAGTCTGCTCTTTTATATCGTGACCGATACGAACAGGTACCCCGACAGTAATTCCGGCGATGGCTCCGGCGGCGGCCCGGGGTACTGCCACGGCCCGCTCGAAATAAGTGACCTTCTTGTCTTTCGAATAAGGATTGGCGAAAGCGGCAGGCGCCATGAAAAGAAGGCTCGCCAGAAGGAGAAGAACTCCCGGGATCCTGCCGATCACGAGATTGCCGCGCGTACTTTGGCGCCGAAGTGATCGGTGAGACGTTTGAGAGTGGGCGAGATGTCGTTTTTCTCTATGACAGCATCGATGAGATACATTGACTGGCTGTTGCCTGCTTCTTTCAGAGCTTTCTGGAACTCTTCCCGGGTGCGGGCGCGCATGCCCTTGCCGCCGACTGCTCTGGCGATCTCGGCAAAGTCCCAGGTGGGCAGGTCGTAATAGTCCCTCTCTTTATCGATGAACTTGAGCATCGCATAACTGGCATTGTTGAAGACGACAATGATCGGGTTGATGCCCAGCTTGGCAGCGGTGCTCATCTCCATGCCGGTCATCTGGAAGCCGCCGTCTCCTACAAGGATGATCGGGCGGAGTTCCGG
>JAGQHH010000022.1 GCA_020431945.1 Cyanobacteria bacterium HKST-UBA02
CCTTCAACGGAGTGTGTGGAGCAGAGTCAGGAATGGTGCCTGTGTCCGCATCCTCCCCGAGTCTTCTGGTGGGCACTCTGGAAGTAGAGCTCAAGGACAAGCGACAGGACAAGCCGCCTCTCTTGCCTCCCCCGTTGTTCGATGGTGATGCCAGCGATGACGACGATAAAGACAGAGACAAAGAAAGCGACAAAGACAAAGACGAGCCTGCCGCCGACGAGAAAGGGAGCAAGTGACCATGACTGAGCTGAAGATCACCCATCGTATTTGCTTGCTGGCTCTGATTTCCCTTATTCTGGGCGTCACTCCGGTCTGTGCCTTTACCGAGACTCCGGATGAGGACGATGCCGTATTCACGGCTCTGGAAGACGAGATGGCCCGTACTCAAAAGCGGCTCAAGCTGGACAAGCACGAGAAACCATATTTCGTTCAATACAAAGTAATCGAGAGCGACATCTATTATCTGGCTGCCAGCTGCGGCGCCATCTCCCAGGACCGGCGCAGCCGCTCGCGCCGTCTCTATACCGACCTGAGAGTGGGTGATTACAAGCTCGACAGCTCCGGCGGCGGCTCTGGCTTGAGCGGGCTTTTCGGCAGCAAGTCAGGAACTTCCGGCAGGCAGCTTCCTGTCGAGGACGATTATTATGCAATCCGGCAGGAGGTCTGGCTCGACACTGATGATGCGTACAAAAAGGCCATCGAGACCTATGAAGAGAAGAAGGCTCACCTGAAGTCCAACCCGGAGCAGGATCGTCTCGGCGACTGGACCAGGGAGAAACCAGTGGTCTTTATCAAGCCCAGCGTCAAGCTCGAAGTGGACGAGAAGAAGTGGAAAGATGCTACTCGCAAGCTTTCTTCCCTGTTTCTCAAATATCCCGAAGTCGAGAATTCTGTCGTCGTTTTCAGCGCCCAGGCAGGCAATGCCTGGCTGATCAATAACGAGGGCTTCAAGCACCGGGACGGCAAGCTTCAGACTGTCCTCTCCGCCTCAGCCAAAATACGAGCCGAAGACGGTAAGACCTATTCGGATGTGGAGTTTTTCACTTCTCTAGATTCTAAGGATATGCCCTCCATGGAAGTGATGGAGAAGCGTATAGACGGCCTCGTGAAACGTCTGATTCGTGTTTCCCAGGCGCCCGTGGCGGAGGAGTTCAGCGGTCCCGTGCTGTTCAGCCCGGAGGCTGCCGGTCCGTTGTTGCATGCGACGCTCTCTCAGACCGTCGCCGGCGCCAATGAGAAAAGCGGCGGGGAGTCGATCTTCCAGCACGCTCATCCTTTCAAAAACAAAATCGGTTCCCGGGTAGCATCGCGAATGCTGACCGTGGTGGACAACCCCAACGCTACCGAGTTCAAAGGTCAGCAGCTTTTCGGCAGCTACGAGGTAGATGACGATGGCGTGCCGGCCCAGGAGATCACCCTCATAGACAAAGGCGTTCTGAAGACTCTCTGTACCAGCAGGATCCCCACCAGGGGCGTGGACGGGAGCAACGGTCATTCCGGAAACGGAGTCGGGACCGTGAGTATTTTGACCGTCTCGGCAGATCCTTCGATAAACGCCAAGAAATTGAAGAAAAAACTCATCGACCTGGGCAAGGAGCAGGGCTACGACTACGTATATATAGCCAAGAGAATTGCTCAAATGCCTGACTGGCTGATGAATATGGGGGCGGCAATCAGCAGCGTCTTCTCGAAAATCCAGGGATCTTTGAGCTTGCAGCCCACCGAGCTGTATCGTGTCAGTGTTGCCAATGGCAAAGAAGAGCTTGTTCGTGGTGCCAGTATTCTGGTTCAGCCCTCCAGGCTGCTCCGCGATATAAGCGCCGCCGGTAACGAGCAGAAAGCAGTTCTGGTAGCTCAGGGCCAGTACAATGCCATGTCCATCGTGGTGCCTGCGGTAATAGTCAGGGATGTGGACATTCAGGAGCCTTCCAAGAAGGCCGAGAAGCCCCCGATATTGCCCAGCCCGCTCATCACTCCGGAGGCGAGCTCGAGCCCCTAGCCATATTGACGCAATGGCGGGGACTCTTGCTATGATCGCCCTATGGCAGGAAGCTCCGAGATTACATATGTTGAATGCCCCTCGTGCCTGAGACGCAACGATCAGGGCATGAGCTTCTGTATGTACTGTGGCACAGGGCTTTCGGGCACCGGCGAGAGAGCCGGTACCACCGATATGAGATCCCTGGTTCCGTGTCTTAAGTGCGGAAAGGCCGACGAGCTCAGCAAGAGCTTCTGTGTATTCTGTGGTGCCGAGATCTATGTGCCGGGAGCTTCCGCCCCGGACTCCTCAGCGTTCAAGAAATTCAGCTGGGAGTTGCAAAGAATCGACGACATCGATGTGACCAAGACCGATCCGGAGCAGCCCATAAAGGCAGCCCATCGTAAGAAGGCCGTCAACTGGACCCTGGTGCTCGGGATTCTCGGAGTGCTTTCCGGCGCCGGGGCTGCTTTCGCCCTGGGCGGCCACACCCTTGAGACGGCTTATCTAAAACTCGTCCTGCCGCCTGAAGGGCTCGTCATCTACGCTTCGCCATCGGCAACCTCCTATGTGCTGGAGAGCGAGGACAAGAAATTCTTTCTAACCGGACATAGCGGCCGGGACGGCTCGATAAGCATCAAAGATGTGCCGCCCGGGAAGTATACTGTGAAGCTCAGTGCTCCCGGTCGCAAGACCGTCAGGCAGAAAGTGCCAGTGGTAGCCAAGCGTACAACGCTCCTCGGTTATCCGGAAAAGATTGTGTTGCCAGAAAAGGGCAAATGGTGATGGAGAGCAGACCAGCCAGTCGTACTTGTCCTACCTGCGGCAGAGCCCTGCCTGCTGACGCCGTATTCTGCGGTTTCGACGGTACTATCCTAACCAAACCGACGATAATCGAATCGTCCAGCAAAGTCTGTCCACGTTGCCGGAAGATCTATCCGTCCTACGCGCTTTTCTGCCCGGTAGACAGCGCCCAGCTCGTCGAAGAAGACAATATGCGGGCTTCCCGGCAACAGATGCAAGCCATGCCCGCCCAGCAAGGCACCCAGGCTGGATCCGGCACTGTCGATATCAGTTCAGACAAGGGCGGCACCACTTTCATGGACAACGCCAATCTGGAAGCAGCGCCTCTTACCGGTGGCGCTTATTTGCAGTCCGGCGACAGGGTGACCTCTATAGGGTCCGAGACCGATGGCGGCGATGATCTCGCTTCCTCATCACCGGAGACCGATGCTCAGATACTTGCCACCAGCGGTGGCTATCTGGGAAATCTCATCGGCAAAACAATCGACAAATATCTGATTCAGTCCATGCTCGGAGAAGGCGGCATGGCTGTGGTTTATAAAGCTCACCACACGATAATGGAACGCACCGTGGTGATCAAGGTCATGCAGGGCTGGATGCTTTCCAACCAGAAGTCGGTGGAGCGCTTCATGCGTGAGTGCAAGGTCACCGCCAAGCTCAATCATCCCAATATCGTCACGGTCTATGATGTCGGCGCGATCAATGGTAAAGCACCATATCTGGTGATGGAGTATATCAAGGGCGAGTCTCTGGCTGACAGGCTGCAGAGGCAGGGGGCGCTTTCTTTCAACACCACCGCCAATATCATCATCCAGATCTGTCGCGGCTTGCAAGAAGCGCACAACCTCGGGATCATTCACCGGGATTTGAAACCGGACAATATCCTTCTCCAAGACAAGTCGGATCGACCTGACTGGGTCAAGATCGTCGATTTCGGTATCGCTCATTTCCAGCATGGAGCCGGACAGCGCCTGACCAAGACAGGTCGCATGGTAGGCACCCCGGAATATATCGCGCCGGAGCAGCTCAAGGACAAGCCCATGGACGTGCGAACGGACTTGTACGCCCTCGGCATCATGATGTATGAGATGCTCACCGGTAAAGTGCCCTTCGACGGAGAGAGCGCCGAGTCGATCCTCATGAAGCATCTTCTCGAGGAAGCCCCGCCGATGTCGGTGCACAAGCCCGAGTTCAAGGATGGCACGCCTTTCGATAGCATCATCACCAAGCTGCTCCAGAAAGAGCCGGATGCCAGATACCAGACCGCCACCGAGCTCAGGCTCGATGTCGAGCAAGCTCTCTCCCAGGTGCGCATGCGCCGCTCTTGAGCGTTTGTTTCGATCTTCGGCTAATTTCCGGTCCGGCTCCGTCAGTCTCTTATTACTGGATCCATTATTGAAATCGGCCCTGCAATGAACTCAAAAGCTTCACCGGCTCTTTCTCTGGCTCTTTCCCTGGCACTTTCAGCAGCGTCCGTTCTGGCGCTCTATCCCGGCGCGCCTGTGCTGGCTCGCAAAGCCCTTACCATAGAGGAAATCGAGGCGGAGATAGCGAGAGCCCGGAGCGCCGGTAAGCTCGAGAGCAAGAGCGACCTGCTCTATCGTCTCGGTGAGGCATATTTCGAGAAAGGGCAATTTGCGAAAGCGAAAAAGTATATCGAAGAGTCCCTGGCTATAGAAGACCGGCTCAATCGCAAGCCGGGGGAGGCAGACACCTTTGTAGGCCGGCTCCATACCCGGGTGGCTCTTGCCGAGATAGATATAGCCCTGAAAGATTTCGACGAGGCCGGAAGACTATATAAGGAAGCCGCCGCTATCGCCTCCGAGCTCGGTCTCAAAGACGAAGCCGCCAAGCTCTCGGCGCACCTGGGCGGTCTCGACGTCAAACGAGGGCGCCTGGACGAGGCCCGGCGCTCTTTCGAGCTGGCCCTCAATGGGGATGTCGAAACCAAAATCACCGCCTGCATCGGACTGAGCACTATCGAGCGGGCTCGAAAGAACTATCAGGAAGCATTGAAAACCCTCAAGCAGGCGAAAGAGCTTGCCGGGGAAGATGTGGATGCCACCACATATGGTCGTCTGCTTTTCGAGACCGGTCGTGTCTATTCGGACATGCAGCTTTCGGACAAGGCCATCGAGGCATATTCTCAAGCCGTCAAAGAGCTCGAAAGCGATGGCGAGCTGGTGCTGGCTGCCAGAGCTCTGAGCGAGGTAGGCAACCTGCATCTGTCCGAGCGTAGACCTGCCGAGGCCCTGAAGGTCCTGGAAGTGGCAAACGATGTTTTGAGCCGTGAAAAAGATCCCCTATCGCTTTCGCGCTGTCTTATCTATCTGGGCGCGGCCCGGGCTGAATCAGGGGATTTCGAGAAAGCCCTCCTGTGCCATCGCCAGGCCGAGAGTCTCAGCAAAAAGACCGGCGAGAAGCAGGACCTGCTCGAAGCCATCTCCGAGCAGGGATTCGATTATTTCCTCCAGGGCAATGCCGAGAAGGGTCTGAAAGAGTTTTTGCGGGCCAGGAAATTTGCCCGGGACAATGAATTGAATGATCCCGAGTGCCAGGGGGATGTCCTGAGAGACTGCGGCATGGCTTATCGCAGCCTCGGTCAGATCGATCCGGCTCTGCAATGCTATCAGGAGGCTGCCGACTCCTACAGCCGTGCCGGTCGCAAACTCAAGCAAGCGATCATGTATGACAGTATCGCGGTGGCTTATCTCGATTCTAATAAGCCGGATGATTTCGAGCAATTCCACAAGAAGGCGGCAGACGTCTTCGCCGGCGCCGATAAAGAAGTAGATCAGGATGCAGCTTCTCCGGATAAGAAAAACGTGAGCACCATTCTCTCCCGGACGAGAGGCTCTCTCGCTTACAATTATGGGCAGTACTGTCTTTATAAGAGCCGTTTTGCCGATGCCATTCCTGTATACGAGCAATCTCTGGAAGCTTATCGAGAAGGCGGTGACAGGCTCGGTCAGTGTCATGCCCTGCGCGGTCTCGGCCTGACTTTCCTTTTACTGGGCCAGGCAGGAAAGTCCCGGGACTATTATGGCCGGGCAAGAGAGCTGGCTGATTCGATCGGCAATATCGAGAGCCAGTGGGACTGTTTTACCGGTCTCGGCAAAGCCTGCATGAAGCTCGGCGAAACGCAAGAAGCGGAGAAGAACCTCTTGCAGGCTGTCGCCCTTGCGGACAGGGAGCGCAAGCAATATACCAGAGATACATTTAAAACCGCCAACCTCACCTTGCGGGAAGACTGCTTCCGGGATCTGGTATCGCTTCTGGTGAAAGATAAGCGCAATGATCTAGCTCTCGAGATCGCCGAGCGCGGCAGAGCCAGGGCTTTTCTCGATATGCTCGAAGGACGCGGACAGAATTCGCTCGGTAAGGTAGCCCTTGTCAGTGATAATCTCAATGACGATATCGGTGGCTCGCCGGGGAAAGAGACTGCCAGACCATTGCAGATTGCCATGGCCGGTTCTCCTTTAAAAGGAGGCGGTCAGACCGGGTTTCGCTCGGTAAGCGTGGTCCCCAGGACATCGTCCCTGGTGGAGGCATCGGCAATCTCGCCTGTGAATGCCAGACCTGCTTCCATGACCGAGTTGAAAAGCCTGGTCAAGGCGAGCGGCTCCTACGTAATCGAATATCTGACTCTGCCGGACGGTGTGATCATCTGGGTCCTCAATGATCAGGGCGATATAGTCGCCACTCAGACGAGCAGTATTTCTTCCAGGGATCTGCAAGAGCTGATCCGGGATACTTATACATCCATCGTTTCGGCGCCCCGGGAGATGAGCGCCCTCCACGAACTGGAGGCTCACCGCCAGGCCGATCTGAGAAAGCTCTATGATATCTTGATCAAACCGGTGGAGTCGGTACTTCCGTCAAAACCCGAGACCGAGGTCACTATCGTTCCGCATGGACCATTATTCCTCGTCCCATTCCAGGCTCTGGTCTCCGGCAGCAACAAGTATCTGGTGGAGGACCATACCCTCAACTTCCTTCCCGCTATATCGGTTTTGCGCGCCACTTCAGAAATCGAGAAAGAGGTCGCTGACCGCCCGAACAATCTCCTCACTATCGGAAATCCGATAACCGAAGCCAACAAATTTCTTGGTGCTCTGCCACACTCGGAGAAGGAAGCGAAGAAAGTAGCATCCATGTTCGATGCAGCAGACATTCTCCTGGGAGCCGAAGCCACCCGGGACAAATTCAAGCAACTGGCTCCGGGCAGGAGCTATCTCCATCTGGCTACCCACGGTCTGATCAATCCTGATGCTCCCATGGAGTCTTCGGTGGTCATGGCTCCCGGTGCCAGTGACGACGGGCTTCTTTCGGTCAAGGATATTCTCGGCTTGCCGCCTCTGTCGGCCAAGCTCATCGTCCTTTCTGCCTGCCAGACCGGCAAAGGTGCCATCACCGGAGACGGTGTCATCGGTCTTTCTCGTGCTTTCATTATCGCCGGCACCCCATCGGTGATGGTGAGCCAGTGGAACGTGGACGACGTCATGACCGAATATCATATGGGGCTTTTCTACAAGGCGCTGCTCACCGGCTCCAACAAGTCCGCCGCTCTCAGAGAGGCACAGCTCAAGACCCTCGAGTTCATGGAAGACGATGGAAAGGACGATGAGGACGAAGACCAGGACGCCGACAAGAAGTCCTCAACAGTTCGCGCCAATCCACGCTACTGGGCAGCCTTCCAGCTCATCGGCGAATACCGGTGATCAATGGGTTAGGTCTTTTGGGTCGTTTTACCTGTTACCTTTACTCAGAGGTCCCGGGGTCTATAATAGGGAAGACGGAGATTAATGATGGATAAACAGGCGCTGCTCAAGAGAATTACTGTCAATCCGAAGGTCTTCGGCGGCAAGCCTGTCGTGCGGGGACGGCGA
>JAGQHH010000257.1 GCA_020431945.1 Cyanobacteria bacterium HKST-UBA02
CCATGCTGGCCAGAAAGTAGCTCCGGAAGCTGATTCGGGTCAGGCCGAAGAGGTAGTTGAGCATCGTGAAGGACAGGATAGGCATGAGGCGGCAGAATGCCACGAACTTCCAACCCTGCTTTTCCACATTGCACTGGAACCTCTCCACCCGATCCTCCAGCCCTCCCGAGCGGGAAAGAAGCTTTTCGAATGGCTTCTGTCCCAGATATCTGGTCAGCCAGAATGGGTAGGTCATCGACAGGCAGGCGCCGATCCAGGAATAGAGCAATCCCCAGAATGGACCGAAAAGGACGCCTGACAGAACGGTCATTGCCGATGCCGGGAAAAGGGGAGCGAAAGCGTAGATCGCGATGAACACCAGCGGTGCCAGGGGACCATAGCTTGCGATGTAATCTTGCACATCGGCAAGGCTTACGAATTGCCTCAGATACGATGCGCCAATCAGGTACGCTCCGGCGGCGAGCAGGACGATGAGCCCTGCCTTGAGCCAGAAGCGCAGATTACCCCCTGTCTTGTTCTCTTTCATGGGAGTAACTCCTGGTTTAGCCAGGGCTCGATGAGGAGGCGCCCGATGAGCGCCTCCTCGAGCCAGTTCAGTAGCGTTTGCCGGAGATTTTCACGAGCCTGGGACCGAAGCGGTCCAGGACATCATGATTGTTGACCGGCATCTCGCCCAGCACCGGGTGTCTTTCGCCGTTGCTGCCATCCGGGTAGGGATGCACCTCAGCCATGTTCTTTTCGACCATGGGCTCGATGACCACGCTCAGATGGTTGCGAGTGAGCTCCCAGGGGGTGCGGACACCCACCGATTTGAGGATCATCAGGAGCTCGCGCTGCAAAACGATGTTGTAGTTGCCCACCCGGATGTACTTGTCCTCGGGATCGAGCCCCCTGCGGAAGCGTGGATCCTGGGTGGCGATGCCTGCCGGGCAGGTGTTGGTGTGGCAGCGCTTGGCCATGATGCAGCCTTCGGCGATCATGTTGCCTCGACCGATGTTGACGGCGTCGGCGCCCAGCGCGATGGCGATGGCTACGTCGCTTCCCTTGGCGATCTGACCCGAGGCGATGAGCACCACCTCGTCCCTGACGCCGTACTGGCGAAGGATGTTGTCCACCTTCGGGATAGCGTGCAGAATCGGCAGACCCATGTGGTCCGCCAGAGCCACAGGACCGGCGCCGGTGCCGCCCTCGCCACCATCGATGGTGATGAAGTCCGGTCCGTCTCCGGTTTCCTTGTAGAGCCTGGCGATATCGTGCAGGTAAGACTCCTGCCCGACCGCTACCTTGATGCCTACAGGCTTGCCGGTGGCAGCCTGGAGCTTGCTGACGAAGGCGAAGAGGGTGGCGACGTCGTGGAACTCTTCCCAGCTGTTGGGAGAGTAGCAGTCCTGGTCCATGGGGATGCCGCGCCACTCGGAGATCTCGGGGGTGATCTTCTCCTTGGGGAGCTTGCCGCCCTGACCGGGCTTGCCGCCTTGTTGCAGCTTCACTTCGATGCCGACGATCTGCTCATTGTCAGCCAGCAGGGCGATCTTGTCCCAGTCGAGCTTGTTGGTCCAGCGTTTGCGGAAGCCGCGCTCGGCGGAATCCGCCACCGCATCGATCAAGCACTGCCGGAAGCCGAACTTGGCCGGACCGAGTTGCACGATGATGCGGCTGCCGCCGACGATCTCCCTTTCAGGAAGAGTCGGCTTGCTGGCGAAGCCCAGGCTGGCGAAGTAGAGGAGCTGGCGAAGATGATGCCGGAACATCAGCTTGAGCGGAACCCGCTTGACCACGCCGTCCAGATGGTAGGGAGTGAGACCCCCTTCACCGGTGAGCATGTGGATATCCGCCAGCTTGCCGCCGGACGATAGAGCCATGACCGCTTCGGCCGACAGCGCACCCCAGCTCATGCCGGAGATGTTGATGGGCCAGGGGCAGACATAGGGCTTCTTGCGACGTTTGCCGATCACCAGCGGAGGCAGTCGGTTGCCCAGCTCGATGACGTCCGGAGTCGGAAACATCGTGGGCAACATGTGAATCTCGCCCACATCGCGGTAACGGCGGCTTGTGCCGAAGCCGAGATTGTTATTGATGCCCTTGGCAGAGCGGTAGATGTAGCGTCTTGTATCCCTGTCGTAGGGACGCTCTTCCGTGTCGGACATGAACCAGTACTGCCTGAGCTCATCGCCGATGAGCTCGAAGCCGTAGCGGAACCAACCCAGAAGCGGGAAGTTCCGCAAGATGGCATGCTTGCGCTGCAGGAAGTAATCGTCGACACCGACGACAGTGAGAAAACCGATGAGCGCGAAGATCAACCCGCTTGTCGGGTCGAGGTACCGGAAGCCGCACCACCAGGCGATGAAGGTCGCGGCGGCGGCGATCGGTAGAAGCGCATTTTTCTTCAGGACGAAGTCGTTGATGGCGAGCTGGAAGCAGAAGACCAGGATCGCGAGGATCGTCAGTCCCTGGAGTCCCCAGAAGTACCATCCGAAAGTAGCGGCGAGCAGGGTGCCGGCGAGGATCGCATGTTTGTTGCGCAGGATGTCCCGCACAGCAGTTACTGCGAAAATGCCGCCCAGTGTGAAGGCTAAGGCAGCCGGGTGATCCCCGATATGCCATCCGACAAGACCCGCTAGAAGTCCTGTGATTATCGTTGTGACTGTCCAGAACCAGAACATGGTAGTGTCCTCACTTGTAAGAATCAGAGAGGGACAGGCGGCTGCCTGTCCCTCTCCTTCGAGTTGCGGAATTTATTCTTCGATCGGGATCACGGACCGGCTCAGGCAACAGCCTTGAGCACGAATTCCTTGAGCTGATCTTCGAACAAAACGCCCACGTTCCGGGCCAGTGCCGGACCGGTGCCCTTGAGCACCATGATCGTGGGAATGCGCTTGACCTCCATGCGGGTGGCCAGGGACTGCTCGTCATCGATGTCGATGACGACGAAGTCGAAGTCGGCCTTCATGGATTCGCCTACAGCGCGGAAAGTCGGTGTCTGGGCTGCGCAGGAGCTGCACCAGCTGGCGAAGAACATCACGACAATGGGCTTGTCGGACATCCGCCGGCGGTGCTCCAGCTCGGCTGCCGTGATTTTCACCACCGAGGAGTTGGTGACGTCCTTGGTCCTCGTCTTCCACCATTTGCGGAGATTGAGGATGGCAACCACAAGAGCAAGCCCGAACAGAACGAGAAGCAGATTGGTAAACATGGTTACCTCCCTTTCGGGTTACGGGTTTCGGATAAGAGTTCGAAAAATCGGGTCGACGCGGCTCGAATTTGTTTTGTAAACAGGATCGCTGACCTGTTTCTTGGCGTTTTCGGATCCTGTGCTATACTGCAAAATCTCTTGAGCAAGCAAGCGAGGGATCGTAGCTCAGTTTGGTTAGAGCGCCTGCCTGTCACGCAGGAGGTCGCG
>JAGQHH010000258.1 GCA_020431945.1 Cyanobacteria bacterium HKST-UBA02
TCGCCGGATGAGCAGGAACGCCGCATGAAGCAGGCGTATAGCGAGCTCAACAAACAGGAGGAGGAGATCACCGGTCGCTACCAGAAGCAGGCGGACGCGCTTCTCGCTCGAAAAGACAGGCTTCTCAAACAAACCTCCAGCACCGGCTCTACCCGGGTGGTACCGAAAAGCAGCAGCATGAATGTCCAGAGCTATGAGAATCTAGGCGATCAGTCGGAGGCCTCTGAGATTCCCCTGGAGCGCCCCCTGGATGCCAGACCCCTCGAACTCAAAAAGAAGAAGAGCAAGTGAATACTGTTCCTGCCTTGAGCCTGGTCTTGTCCATGGTCTTATGCATGACCTCGTGCATGATCTTGTGCATGGTGCCTGCCAGCGCCGAGAGTGCCAAGAAACCGGTGAAACTATTCGGCAAGGTCGATGTACTGGCTACATACTGCGCCGGCAGCGGCATCACCCTGGAGAGTATCCAGCTGCCCGCTCGGATCTTAAAAGTCCGTCCGGGCTCCCCGGCTTTTCATGCAGGTGTGGCGGAAGGAGACCAGGTGCTCTCCGGGTCCATTGAAGGAAACAGGCTCGAGCTCAAGATCAGCCGCGAAGGCAAAGAGTATCTGGTCAGGCTACGAGCCAGGCCAGATCGGCTGGGCGCTTCAAGTGATAATTCCAATCTCGCCGGAAACGCGAAAGAGCTGACTAAGTGGAAAGTGGTTGTCCTGGCGGATCGCTCCGGCTCCATGACCAGGGACCTCGGCACCAGCGGAATCTCGCGCTGGCGCTGGGTGAGCGATCAGATCGAGAGCCTCGCCCGGGAACTCGAGAAAGCCTCCGGCGAGCATCTGGATCTCGGTCTTTTCAATCAGAGCTACAAGTATTACCGGAACATCTCGGCCAGGCAGCTCACCGATACCATAAGCAGTACCGTTGCCACTGGCGAGTCGGAGCTTTCCCCCCTTCTCAAAGACGCACTGGATAGTTATTTCAAAGGCGAAGACCGGCGCCCGCTGCTCCTTGCCATCATCACCGACGGCAAGACCGCCGGCAAAGATACGGTCCGCACCATCGTCCGGGATGCCGCAGCCAGAGCCGATCGAAGCAGGCTTCGCCTGGTCTTTTTCCAGACAGGCTACAGCGAAGAAGGAGCGCGCTTCATGGATACCCTCAGCGATCGTGAGAAATCAGTGGTGCGGACTGTGCTCTTCGAGACTCTGGGGGATAGCGGACTTCTCGGCGGACTCAGAAAAGCTCTCGATTAAGAAAGAAGTTTCCAAGAAGATATCATATACAAACCATATATAAGCCCCAGAAGGAGGTGCTCCATGTCCGTCAAGAGCAAAACCCGTCTCTCCACGCTCTCTTACGTGATCCTCTATGTCAAGGATACTGCCAGAGCTCTCGAATTCTACAGAGACAAGCTGGGCATGGAAGTCAAACTCGAGGACGGCGGCTGGATCGAGCTCGAAACCGGCTCGGCGACCCTGGCTCTGCATGCCACCGATGAAACGATCATGGAAAAACACTCCACCACTCCTATCGTAGTCTTCAACGTGGACAACATCAAAGAGTCCTACGAAGAGCTCAAGAAACAGGGAGTCAAGTTCGACAAAGAGCCGCATGAAGTCTGCTCCACTCCTGAATTTACCGGGCTCTCCGCTGATTTCGAGGATCTCGACGGCAACCGCCTGAGCATCTACGGAATGATCCCCAAGAAATAAGTCTCCCCACCACCTGAAACAAGAACGGCGCTTCTCTTTAGAGAAGCGCCGTTTCTTATGTTTGCTTCCGTCAGCTTTTCTCAGTTCTTTTTGCTTGCCGAGAGAGCCGCGCCGTGGCGAACATCGACTTTGTCGTCGAGATCGAAGTGAGTGAACGCCTTGAACTCGGCGAGCCGGTCGCTGATGTCTTGAGGACCGAGGTGGCGAAGTCGATCGCAACTGAATTCTTCGACATTGAATGAAGCCATGATCGAACCATATATGATGCCGCGACGAATCGCCATGGAATCATCGAGATTGTCGGCTTGAGCCATATAGCCCATGAAGCCGCCGGCAAAGCTGTCACCGGCTCCGGTGGGATCGAAAACACCTTCGAGAGGATAAGCCGGAGTCGCGAAGAAAGAGTCACGAGTGAAGCAGGCAGCGCCGTATTCGCCTCTCTTTATCAGGACCATCCGGGGGCCGAGGTCGAGGATCTGGCGAGCGGCTTTGATCAAGTTGGGCTCCTGAACCAGTTGTCGGGCTTCGGCATCGTTGATGATCAGAGCATCCACAACACCGATTGTCTTGATCAGCTCCTCTTTCTCGGTCTCGATCCAGAAATTCATCGTGTCCATGGCGACGAAACGAGCATTGCTCTGCTCGCGCACTTCACGCTGAAGAGTCGGCTGGATGTTTCCGAGGAACAGATAAGGAGCCTTGCGAGCCTCATCGGATAGAGTCGGCTTGAAATCGGCGAAGACATTGAGTTGGGTGTCGAGGGTGTGGGCAGTGTTGAGATCGAATCCGTATTCGCCGGCCCAGAAGAAAGTCTTGCCGCCGGCAACCCTCTTCAGATCCCGGGTCTCGATCTTGCGCTCGTGGAAGACAGCCTCGTCTTCGGCGGTGAAATCATCGCCGATAACCGCAACCACAGCGACGTCGGTGAAAAAGGACGCTGCCACGGAGAAGTGCGTGGCCGAGCCGCCCAGACTTCTTTCCCTGGTCCCGAACGGAGTTTTCACCGAATCGATAGCCACCGAGCCTACTGCTAACACGGAGCTCATTGTTATATCTCGCCTCCAAGGAGTCTATTTTGCCCTTAAAGACTAGCATCTTTCCCGCTTTACTTAATAACTCGCGTCTAATCGAGGCTCACTTGAACTCGAGCTTGAGCTGGACAGGCTCCGCGGGCGTGAAATCCAGGGTCTCGCTTACAACACTACTCCGGGGCTCTTGCGGCTCCCGTCCTTCCTTGCCTGGCGCGAATTTCGAGCCGTCGAGCAGGACCGTCTTGCCCAGCCGGGCGAAATAGATTGCCGGTGTGAAGGTGACTCCGGTCAGTCCGTAAAGATCGTTAGCGTAAGCTCCCAGCTGCCCCCGGTGGCGGTTGACATGAGCAGCCACTTCCGCGCCGGTAACCACATGATCGGTCTTGAAGTCGATGACATACCAGCGCCCCTCGAAATCCTGCAGAAGGAGGTCGGGTCGTTTGCTCGAAAGTACGCCGTCGTTGAGTAGACTATAGGGAATCTCGTGAAACTTCCGACGGGCCCGCAGAACCACCCAGCGCAGATCGCTCTGGAGATAGATCGAAAGCAACTCTCGCCCGTCCTCCACCAGCGCTTTGAGCTTCACCGGATGCGATACCACAAAACCACCACTCAATCGGGGATCGAAGGCGAGGTCCTGGAGAAACTCCAGGGACGGCGTATCCATCGAGACCGGCAGATTCTCCATGATGGCGTGGAAATAAGTACCCAGAACAGTCGGATCGATAATCGGTGCCTCGTCGAGATCCGCTCCTGTCGGCGTGATACGCATGAGCCCGGAACTGTCCGGCTTGATCTCCCGATCGTTCAAAGCAAGGACATCGAGCAGCAAAGGATTGAGAGTCGTCTTATCGAGCGCCTGCGTACCCACTCCGGCCGGCGCTTCTTCGCCGGCATCGGTAAGACTCAGAGAATCTCTGGTCTTGAAACTGACTCTGAAAGAGCTCTCGGCGATACTGCCTCTTATGCTGAACCGCTCCGGCCCCGCTTCCGGCACCGCGATAATTCGTGCCGGATCGAGCTCCAGAGCTTCCAGAAGCCAGGTGCGGAATGACTCGCGGTCGGAGCTGTCGCGATCGATGAACAGCCCCAGATATTCACGGGCCCGGGTGGCGGCCACATAAAGCAAGCGCCGGCGCTCCGCCACCTCCATCTCCTGGTCCAGGCGGCTGGCATAGCGATGCCAGGCCGGTACCTCGTCCTCGTCTGTCCTCCTGGTATTGAGCGCAACCCCGTAGGACGGATGAAAAATAAGCGCCGGACTGGGCTTGCGGAGCATGCCACCAAGACAGGGCAGGGCCACCGCCGGGAACTCGAGCCCTTTGGAAGCATGAATGGTCATGAGCTTCACCGAATCGCTGCTGCCCACTGGAGCATCGGACTGCTTGATGCCGTATTCGCGCATCAGGGTAAGACGCCGGGCGAAATCGAGGCAGGTGAGATTCTCTTCCTCCCGGGCGATGGCCACCAGCTTGAAGAGATTCCTGGCTCTCTGGACACCGCCCGGAAGCCCCATGAGAACGAGCTCGTAATTGGTCCGCTCGAGAATGCTCATGACAAGCTCGCTCACCGGCAGGCGGCGGCTGTCCTCGAGCATGTGCCGGATCGAGGCGGTAGCCTTCCGGAGACTCTGGTAACCGGGTCGGTTGCGGAGATCGCTGGTTTGCAGAGTCTCGAAAAGATCCCCCTTGCCTGCCAGAGTAACCAGCTCGTGAATGATATCGTCGCTAATGGCAAACAGCGGTGAGCGCAGGACGCCCAGGAGATTGTGGGAATCCAGAGGGTTGCCGAGGAAATAGAGGAGATTCTCGAGATCTAAAATCTCCTGCCTGCTGAGAAATCCCCGGCCGGCGAATGTGGTGAAGGGGATACCCCGGTCGGCTAGCCCCTGCTCGATAGCCTGGAAATCGCTGTTCTTTGGAACCAGCACAGCGAAGTCGGCATAGGTGAGCGCTCTTTGCGGATTGCCCTCGGCATCGAGGATGGGAGCTCCGGATGCGATTTTTTCCAGGATCCAGTCCGCCACCGCAAGCCCCTCGAGTCTCGCTGCTTCTCTGGAATCCCTGCGGTCGTCCTCGTCGATGGTCTCGAAAAAGACTACATCGATATTGTCTTCGCTCTTATCAGAGCTCGCTGCCGGCTGACGGCTAGCCTGCAGGGCCTCGAATCGCGCACCGTATTCGATATCGGTATCGGGCATCAACTTGCTGAAAACAGCATTGACGAAATCGACAATAGCCGGGTGCGACCGAAAGGAGATATTGAGCTTCTGAGAGAGCTTCTCGCCGAAAACGCGCCTCGTCGAACTCTCGGCGGCATCCTCATCACCGGAGAGAAAGCTGCGCCAGGAATTGAAGGTGGAAACATCGGCGCCTTGAAATTTGTATATAGACTGCTTGTCGTCGCCTATGAAAAAAATCCTGGTGCTGGGTCCGGCGAGACTGCTTACGAGAGCCGCCTGGATGCTGTTGGTGTCCTGGAATTCGTCGATCAAAATAGCATGGAGCCTGTCTCGATAATGCTCTCTCGCCGGCGAGTCCGCCCTGGTGAGGACACGGTGAGCGACTTCGATCAAATCGTTATAGTCGAGCTTGAGAGCCTCCTGTTTTTTGAGGGCGTATATAGATTCGACCTTGTAGAAGAGCGCCGCCAGCATCCGGCAATACGAGAAAGCTTCCAGATCGTCCTCGAGAATCTCGGCAGGCATCTCTTTCACCAGCCCGCGCGCCCGGTCGCGCAGGACCTTCATATGCGCCTTGATCTCTTTGGCCCCTTCTTTGTTGCCCCCGATTCTCAAACCGATCTCGCAGAGACTCTGGAGTTGCCGCCAGGCCGCGGCCGAATCAGCGGGGCTTACGACATGCCTGCCGGCATCGACGACCCCGGAGGCAGCCGATGCCATGGCCAGCACTTCCAGACGCTGCTCTTCCAATCTGTCGGTCCAGGAAAGCTCGACCAGGGCATCCACAGCCTCACACCAGCGTGGTCCGCTCACCAGTTGCGCCATCAACTCGATTTGAAGACGGTGCCGGACCTCGTTCATATAGTCGATGAGCTCTCTGTCCGAAAACTCCACCATGCGAGCCGCCGCCTCTTTGAACTGGAGCCCGGCGATGATCATGGAGCCCAGCCATCTTCGAACATCATCAATATTGAAGCCGAAAAGCAGGGCCACTTCACGATGCTGCTCGGCGATGATCAGACGAAATGCCTCGGTGATGCTCTCATCTAAGAGCTCAGCCTGATCCACTTCATTGAGGACCTCGAATTGCGGGTCGATGCCGGACTCCACCGGAAATGCCTTGAGGATCGATTCGCACAGAGAGTGGATGGTTCCTATCCTGGCCGAATCGATATCAGCCAGACATTTGCGCCAGCGCTCGGCATTTCCCGGGTCCTCCAGGCTGAGGGACTTGAAGCGAGTCTTCAGGCGCGTGCGCATCTCGCCCGCGGCCTTGCGTGTGAAAGTGACCGCCACCACGCAGTCCACCGAAAGATCCGGACGGCTGCGCAGAAGCTCGATATAGCGTTCCACCAGGACATGGGTTTTGCCCGAGCCGGCGCCGGCGGAGACGATGACATTCTTGTCCACGCTGACCACGGCTTCATGCTGTTGTGGAGTGAGTCCCGGCATCAGCCCGCCCCTCCTTTTCTTTCTGGTCTTGCTTTAGCCCGGATCTCTTGAATCCGGCAAACTCTTTGATGATCGCAGCGGTTACAGACCTCGCTACCGTTCGGGCGCACGGAGAAATCACCACCGGCAATGGCACGGCTGTAGCCTGCCACATAACGCCGAACCTGCTCGAGAAGAGCCTCTTTCTCTTCGGTGCTCTTGAAGCCTACCCGGCCGATGGCAGCCCCGTCCGAGACCCGCAGATACTGCCCGGAGTCGCACCGGGTGCCGGGCATGATACAGGTCTGAGCCGCCATCATATAGATCGGCAATTGCATATTGCGACCTTCCATGGCTTCTCTCTGCGAGATATGTCCGGCTCCCGCCTTGTAATCGATTACTTTCAGCCCGGCCGACTGAGAATAGTCAATCCGGTCGATTCGTCCACGGAATGCCAGAGTCCGCTCCCCGTCGCGAATCAGAAGAGGCGGAGCGCTCCCCTCCTCGTCGAAACCGAAAGCGGCCTCGACCTTTAAAGGGATATATGAATCGCGATCTTTTTCCTGGCGCTCGATCTCTTTGTCGACGAACCGCTCGAGACGAAAAGCAATCTCTTTCTTCTGCAGATGCCAGAATTCCCCTTCCCTGACATTGCTGTTGTTTTCGAGAAACTCCAGGGCGCGGGCGGTACACTCTTGCAGAAGAGCCTTCCGCTTCTCTGCGAGAGACTCGATAGCAGGAAGCCCACGGTCGATTATTTCTTTGTAGAACAATTCCAGGGCCATATGATAGGTCTCGCCCAGAAGCCTGGGATCGATATCCGCGGAGGGCGCCTCGAAAGGCTTTATCTTGAGGACGTTGCTGACCCAGTAACGGAAGGGACACTTGCCATAGTCGTTAATTCTAGAAACGCTCCAGTATTCGGGCATGGTCACCGCAAGGGTGCCGGCACCGACCGGATCGCCGAGATAGCCGTTATAGACGCTCTCCCCTTCACCGAGACAGCGTGCTCTGGCCATTGCCAGAGGCTCCTGAATGAGGACTTTGAGATCGGCGATCTCAGGATGAGCATAATTATCCAGCTCCTCTATACCGGCTCCGCCGGCGAACAACCCGCCTGCGAAATTCCTGACTGACAAAGGATTTCGCCGCTTGCTCTCGAAAGGATCGATCTCCTCGATGACCAGACCCTCGAGTTCGCCGGTGAGGAAGAATGAAGGCAGAAGCTCATCACCGGACATATCCCACATGGGCAGACTGAGTCTCACCCTGCCGGTCGCTCTTTCGATGAGCGAGCGGAAAAGAGCGAACTCGAAGCCCGGATGACTTCTTGGATTTTCCAAATCGATTCCATAAGAAAGCCAGCGTCCCACCTCGTCGGCACTGACGAATCCACGCTGCCTGGACTTGCGAGGGAACTCGCCTTCCACCATGCCGGCGACGAAAACACGCTCATACTTGCGGTTGGGGGCCAGGTCGACAGAACAGATGATCACCGGATTGACCGAGGTCTCTACCCGGCGGAAGCCTGCCGCATCGGTGGCATATTCGAGCCGGGAAAGGAAGTTGCGATAGTCCACAGGGCTCCCGGAGACCCCTCCGTTGAGAACGATATCCTCCTGGACCAGAGAAGCGAGGCAGCCTCGAAATTCCCGGAGAGCACGATCGTTTATCGCCGAGGCCACCGGGTCCGAATGTTCCGATTCGCCATCCCGGCTGAGACACTCATCGATTACATCTTCTATAAAGGAAACGAAATCGGTGAGGGTCTTACTGCCGTCCGGGGGTGTCAGGACGGATACTATAGAAGCGAGCTTTTCCAGTACCGGCTCGCCTTTGTTGCGCAGGAAGCGATAAGAAGACGCGCTCCGGGCTAGAAAGAGCTTGTCGATTCCCTCGAGATCCTGCTTGTCCAGACCGAAGCGAGGGAGATTGAAATAGTCGCTGCGCAGAACGCCAATCAGGGAATCCCGGGGGAAATCTCCGGAATAGAGCCGGGCCAGGTCCATGAGAAAGCGCACCAGCGGCAGATTGGAAAGGGCCACCGACTCGTCGACATAATAAGGGAGACCCGCACCGGAGAAGGCAGACTCGATGGCGCCACCGTACTTGCGCATGGAAGGCACCACCACCAGTATCTGGTCAGCCGGGAGACCGTCTTCCACCAGAGCCCCTTTTACCTGCCTGGCTATCTCCTCCATCTCAGCGAATCTATCCACAGTCTTGAACGACCCGATAGTCGCTCTGGCGGGCTCGCTTTCTTGCGGGCAATTGATCAACTCTGCCTCTTTGAAGGCCTCGATCAAATCGGCAAAACTCTTTTCCTTCCAGGCATACTCGGCGGCTTCGTCGTCGCCTTTTGGCTCCGGTACATAATCGAAACAGATCGACATCCGCTCGCTTCGCCCGGCTATCTGCTGGAGGACCTGAAGCTGAAGCTTGTTGAAACGGTCGAAACCGTCGACCGCCACCATCGAAAAGAGAGGGATCTGTTTTTCCCGGGCGAGATACTCGCGGCAACTGAAAGCCAGACGGTGCTCATCGAGAAAACCTATTGAATCGAGCTCTTTCCAGTAATATTGATAGACGCCGGCAAGCTCCACATGCTTGGAGCCGGTGGCAGCCGCCTCGCTCAATTTGGACATGACGTCTCCGGGACTCAACCCGGCTCGCTGGAACTCATCGATGAGCTCCAGCACAGAAGAACAGGTTCCCCGAAAGCGGATCAGAGGCTTGAGATGCTCGAGCCGCCCCTCGCTATCGAGAGCTTCGAGAGCGCGCGCAACGATTGCCGGTCGCACCGCCTTCGGTATCACCTTGAAGGATACTCCCCCGCGCCTCAATATCGTCGAGCAGACCTTGTAGAAAGCCGACATATTGAGACCGAAGATACCACCGCTCGTTAACTTGCCGATCTCCTTGACCAGACGACCTTTCTGCAACTCCTCGATATAACGAGCCGAAGGAGCGATGAGGAGAGCTTCATGTCCGCTGGTAAGAGGTCCGTCGGCACAAACACGAACGAGATCGCCGACCACGCGCTTGGTCTTGCCCGACCGGTAAGGACCGAGCAAAATCTCTACGGCGGGAGCTTCGCCCGCTCTGCTCTTCATGCTTGAAATGGCGCCAGTATCCATAATGGACGACCAGTCCAATTGTAGCCTTGACGGCGTTCGATTTCGGCGCCCGGGAATATCGACCGGATAGCCCTTCGATATAACCGCCACCCTAAAATTTGCTCACCCTGAGTCGAAGACTAAGAGGTTTGAAAAATGAACAAGAATCAAGGACAACATTCGATGCTGGAGAAAACAGGATATTTCCTGTTTGGCATGACCATAGCCACTCTATGCGGCTTCATGAGCTACTGGAGCATAGATGTATTTCCCTGGCAGAGCCACTGGCTACTCACTCCCGGCCAGGTAACCTCCCACAGATGCGGCGCGGGAACCCAGAACACTCTTACTTTTACCTATATCGTGGACGGCAATCCAGCAAAGATGCAGGGCCGCCAGCATTTTTTCTATGATGGAGCGTTTGTCGAGACTGGCGACCCGGTAAGCGTACGCTACGATCCGGCGAATCCCTCCAATTGCACGATCAAGACTGGTGCAGCTTTCAGCACCTGTGTCTGGGGATTTCTGGCATGCACCTTTGGACTGCTCGGTGTTTGCTCATTCAGGGATCCACCAGCCACTGTCATCAATGAAACATAGAGAAAATCCGTGCCCGTTGAGATTCGAACTCAAGGCCTTCGGCTTCGGAGACCGACGCTCTATCCAGCTGAGCTACGGGCACAGGGTCTCTCATTATAAATGATGTATCGACAACTATGCCAGCCTGACAAGCTCTTCCAGGGCTTCCTGGTCATGAATCGTCACCCGCTTGGATTCTATGTCGATCCAGTTGCTGGAGCGGAATTTGTTCAGGATCTGGGTGACCGTGACCCGTGAGGATCCGACCATGTCGGCGATCTCCTGGTGGGTGAGCGGGAATTCCACCCGGATGCCCGAAGGAGTCACGCGTCCGTGATTCTCGGCCAGGGTGAGAAGAAGCCGGGCCACCCGGCTCGGCACCTGCCTGAACACCAGATCCTCGATTCGAGCCTGAGCTTGCTTGAGCCTGCCGCCCAGGATCTGAATGAGGCGCAGCCCGAACTCCGGATTCTGACGTATAAAATTCTGAAAAGCGTCCCGGCCTATCTGATAAATCCTGGATTCGTCCAGGGTCTCGGCATAGCTGTCGTGTTCCCCGTACTCCCAGGCCGCTTCGCCGATCAGCTCACCGGGACCGAGGAGAGCCAGGATGACTGTCTTGCCTTCCGGCGAAAGTCTGGTGACCCGGACTCGCCCCTTCTCGATGAAAAAGATGGCATCGCAGGGATCGCCGGGCGAGAAGAGAACATGATGCTTGGGCAGCTCGAGCTCCTCGAGGATGCCCAGAAGCCGCCCGAGTTCGACGGGGTTGAACGACTCGAAGATCTCGCTTTGCTTGAGGGTAAACAGCTTCTGAGCGGTCTTCATCTAGCCCTCCCACTGCCCTTCAAGACAATGCTAGTAAGGGTTTAAATAGCTAACAACCTTATACCCTTGACCGTAGCTTTGAAACGCTATAGACACTGCATAGAAACCCGCAAGACACACAAGGCCTTGCCGATATGCAAAGCTCGCACAAAGGGTACCGTCGGTACTTTTAATTCGTAGCGGTCAGGCAAGAAGTTATAATTTCATGCGTGAGTTTTAGAAGAGCAGGGTACGCTATCCAACCTATATACGGGTCACACCGACCGCGACTGTTGCCTGAATCATGCTGCATGAACGCAATCGGGCATGGCTTGGCACGATGCGAATTCCGACAAGGAGAACGATAATGGCTGTAGGAACCAAAGACAAAGCAAGCGCTGGTGCAAAAGTGCAAGAAAAACCAACGAATAATCAAGACAAGCAAGACAAACAAGACAAAGGCAGTCCCGAGGTGAAGGGACCGTCGGCTGAGCGAGTCAAAGCCCTGGGCATGGCCATGGACGCCATCCGCAAGCAGTATGGCGACGGCTCGATCATGAAACTCGGTGATTCACGCCACCAGCAGGTGGAAGCGATCCCGACAGGCGCCCTCTCCCTGGATGTCGCCCTGGGTATAGGCGGCATTCCCCGGGGACGGATCATCGAGATCTACGGACCGGAAGCCTCCGGTAAAACCACTCTGGCTCAGCACGTAGCCGCCGAAGTGCAGAAGCGCGGAGGCATCGCTGCCATCGTCGACGCTGAGCACGCCATGGATCCCGAATATGCCAAAGCCCTCGGCGTCAATGTCGAAGAGCTCCTGATCTCGCAACCCGACACCGGCGAGCAGGCTCTCGAGATCACCGAGCAGCTCGTGCGCTCCGGCGCTGTAGACCTGGTGATCGTGGACTCGGTGGCTGCCCTGGTGCCCAAAGCCGAGATCGAAGGTGAGATGGGAGACAGCCTCCCCGGTCTGCAAGCCAGATTGATGAGCCAGGCCCTGCGCAAGCTCACCGCTATCGTCAGCAAGACTCGCACCTGCGTGATCTTCATCAACCAGCTCCGCCACAAGATCGGGGTCATGTACGGAAGCCCGGAGACCACCACCGGCGGCAATGCCCTCAAATTCTACGCTTCGGTCCGCCTGGACATCCGCAGGATCGAGACACTCAAGAAAGAAGGCAAAGAGTTCGGTAACCGCGTCAAGGTGAAAGTCGTCAAAAACAAAATGGCACCGCCTTTCCGCATCGCCGAGTTCGACATCATCTACGGCGAAGGCATCAACACCATCGGCTGTATTCTCGATGTCGCTACCGAATCCGGAATCATCAAACGCTCCGGAGCCTGGTACAGCTACAACGAAGAACGCATCGGTCAGGGACGCGAGGCATCCAAGACCTTCCTCGAGACCAATCCCAATGTGCTCAAGGAAGTCGAGGCGAAGGTCAAGCAACACCTCGCCGAGCAACTGCACAAGAGCTAGAGTGCCTGGATAGAAGAAGCGAGTGCCAACCATAACTAAAGAGAAAAAACAAAGCGAAAAGCCGGCGAAAAAACGCGCCCAACTGAAAGTGCTCAGTGTCAAAGAAATCGTCATCTGCGCACTTTCAGGAGCCGTTCTCGGTCTTGCCGCCCCTGGAATCAATCTCTGGCCCATCGCCTGGTTTGGTCTGGCACCGCTTCTTCTTCTAATCGTCTCCAGCAAAAGCGGATTTACCGCCACTGCCCGCGGTTTCATCTTCGGGACCTGCTTCAACCTGGTCTACCTCAACTGGTACCTGGGACTCCAGCCTCTGGACTGGCTCGGCTTCAACTGGTGGCAGGGCTGGCTCATGGCTTGCGCGGCCTGGATGATCGTTTCGATGCATCAGGGAATCCTCATCAGCCTTTTTGCCCTCGCATCATATTTGATACCGGTATGCGAGAGCTACCTGCCCAAGAAAATCTCCGGGGTCTGGAGAATACCGGCCTTCGTGCTCTTCCCCGGGCTCTGGGTGCTCATCCTGAACAAGCTCGGCAATGCCCCCTCCATGCTGGGAGTGCCCTGGAGCATGCTCGAGTACACCCAGTACCAGCAGACCCAGGTTATTCAAGTAGCCTCGATAATCGGGGGAATCGGAGTCGGTTTCCTGATCGTCCTGGCCAACGTATCGGTAGCCAATCTGGTCGCCACGCTCCACAAGAAATCCACCTTCAAGCTCCTGGCCAGCGACCGACCCCGGACAGCTCTGATTCAGCTTGGAGTCACGGCGCTCATCCTCGTGGGCGCCTATGTAGCCGGCGCCTGGGACTCGTCGAGAGCCTCGGTGGAAGCCACAAGACACGCCGCGGTCCTGCAGGGAAATATCAATATAGATATGCAGAAGACCAAGAGGAGATGGAATCCCCTCGACCTGTTCCATCACTATCAGCGCCTGCTGACCGGCGCTCGCCCGGGTCTCATCGTATACTCCGAGAGCGCCATGCCGGTCTTTTTCCGGGAGCACGACGACATCGTCAAAGCCATGGGCGCCCAGGCCAGATCTCTGAAATCAGACCTGGTGCTGGGATCGATGGACAGGCAATCCGCCGACAGCCCCTACAATTCGGCGTTCGGTATCACCAGCGATGGCAAGCTCCTGAACACGGTTTATCACAAGCGCTATCTCGTTCCTTTCGGAGAATATCCCCCGGCTTTCATCGAATACCTGCCAGACTGGATCCGGGTGCTCACCAATACCCCGGCCGGAGGCGGCTTTGCTGCCGGTCAGGACCCTGCCGTACTCGACTTGAAGAGCGGCAAGGTAGCACCGCTTATCTGTTTCGAGTGCATCTCCCCCGAGCTTGTTGCATCGAGCACCAGGCACGGCGGCGAGCTTCTGGTCAATCTCTCCGACCTGGCATGGTTTCACGATTCGAGCATAGGCGAGCAGATGCTTGCCTTCAGCGTCTTCCGAGCGGTGGAGAACCGACGTTTTTTCGTTTTCGCCGCCAACACCGGACCTTCCGCCATCATCAATCCTCGCGGCGAGATCTGCCAGCGTAGCCGTCTGAATCAGGATCTATTGCTCGAGGGAAGCATCGGCTTCATCTCGGACATGTCTATCTTCAGCCAGTGGTACAGATAGTTTCGTCGACTCTAGAATCAGCGATCAGCGAACCCGGGAATCGAGCTTGGTTGCGAATTTGAGCTCGATTTCAACGACGGTTTTTCCACCCTGGTCGGCAAGGCTCTTCAAACGTCCGAAGGCCACTTCTCCCCACTTGTCGGCGCCGGGAGTCATGCCCTGACCCTTCTGAGCGACCTTGATGGCATCGTCGCGGGAATTCTGCTTGGTCGCCTTGCCTTCCAGCTCGATCACCAGGGTAGTGATGCCGCGTTCCGGCTTCGGTCTATTGACAATTCGTCCCACACCCAGCTCGGTCCAGCACTGGTTGGTGGTATTGCTGCCCTCACCCCATTCCAGAAGCTGTACCGGTTTGCCAAGCCTGATCATGTCAATTTCCTCGGAATCTACTAAGAAGCCGTTAGCCAGAAAGAGAAATTAGCATAATTCTGCCTGGCAGACGTTACAGGGTTTCTATTAAGCGTGGGAAATATTGCTCCAGCGCAACATTTCGTACCTCGAAATGTTTGAGCATGACGTCCTGGGAACTGCAGGAGTTTTCGCTCATGATGCTCGCCAGGTCCTGATTCATCAGGGACCTGGGAAGCGCCCTGGCAACCATCTCGAACTTCTGGCCGGAGAAATTACTGGGAATGTTCATGGTCGGACCCCGGAGCCCGAGATGCTTGCGGGCCTGCTCCAGGAGCTCCACCATCGAATACTCTTCCGGACCGACAAGATCGTAAGACTGGGAAACCGTGTGGCGAGCGTAAATGCTCTGCGTCACGCAGCTGGCGACATCATTCACGAAAATCGGTGCCACTGTATTGGTGCCGCTGCCTATTAGTGGAAGAAAGAGCTTGAATGTCAGAAGCGGTTTCAAATAGGCGAAGAGAGGAAAGCGAGTCTCCCCGAACAAAAAAGAAGGACGAAAAATCGTCCAGTAGAGGTGACTCTTAGAAACTATCTGCTCGCCTTTCCACTTGGTCAGGAAGCAGTCGCTCTCGGTGTCTTCTCGAGCACCCAGGCAGCTCACGTGCACCAGCCTCTGCACTCCTCTTTCCTGCCCCAGCTTGACGATTTTCTTGACCAGCCTCACATGCAGGTCCTCGAATGTGAGGTCGCCGCTCTCTTTGAAACTGCCGACCATATTGACCACCGCCGATACTCCGGTGAGCGCGCTGGCCAGGGTATCCTCATTGGTGACATCCCCGACGATCACCTCTACACCCTTGTGCCGCAGGGTACTGATGCTCGAATCCTTCCAGTCTTCAGCGCCCCGGGTGATCACCCTCATCGGATAACCCTCGGCTATCATCTGCTTGACCACCACGCTACCGAGGAAGCCTGCAGCTCCAAGAACAAGCATGAGTTTGGGCTCTGCCACTAGGGCCACAAACCTCCAGCAGAATTGCCGCCGAATCCGGTACCGAAGCCTGTTCCGAAGCCTGTACCGAATCGGACACCGGAGCCGCCGATGCCATAGAGATTGTTGTTCGGCGTCACGTATGGCGAGAAGCCGTTATTGAAAGAGCGATAGCCATAGCCCGGAACCATGTTCGAATAGCCGGACAGAGCCTTGCGACCCACCACCATGCCGGTATGAGGATCGATAAGATTGCCTGTGGTCTGGTCCATGAGAAGACCCGTCTGCGGATCGGAGATAAGCGATCCGGTCGTGGGATAAGAGCCCACGCTGAAACCACCGGATATGAAGTTGCCCAGCGAGCTGAGAATTTTAGAAATGCTGCCTTTGCCTCTGGCACCACTATTTGGGTCATAAGGACCGGGATCGTTGGGCGATTGAGCACCATAGTCCGGTTGTTGAGCCAGTTGTCCAGTGGTGGCACCTTGCTGCCCGGCGATACCACCGCCACTACCAGTAGGTATCACGCTGAGGATACGCTGAACTCGCTGATTGAGATCGCCGGGCGGGATCCGCTTGTTCGGGAAGACTGTTCTCTCCAGGCGCTCGACTCTCTGGGGCAGAGGATCGCTGGTGTATTGCCGACCGAAAACCGCTGATTCCAGGGCTGCAACCGAAGGACTGAGACCGGCCGGAGCACTACCGGAAGATCCGCTACCAGTAGATGCGCCCGTACCCGCCATCGAGCTGCCGGTAAAGCCGCTCGAGCTGCCGCTTGCGGTACGGCTCGGCGCCAGTGGCGGAGCGCTGGGCGGAGTATAAGTCAGTCTGGGAGGAGCGGGCTGCGAACCACCCATGGTGCCGGCACCCATTCCGTAAGAGCCGCTGCTCGACGAACTGTAGCCACCACCGTAACCACCCATTCCGTAGCCACCAGAACTAGAACCGTAGCCACCGGAAGGATCACGATAAGCGCCGCTGCTGAACGGCTTGGGTTGCGATCCCGGATAGGAGCTGCCGAAAGCTTGCTGGAAGTCCTTGCGCAGATCTCTGCCGCTGAAAGATTGACCGTCGGCGCCGGGATTGCTGCGCAGTCCGTCGTAACCCCGGGCCACAGGCTGGCTCGGCGGTGCCGGAAAATCGATGTCTTCTTCTTCGTCAGCCCAATCGGCTC
>JAGQHH010000259.1 GCA_020431945.1 Cyanobacteria bacterium HKST-UBA02
AAGCAGGGCTCCTTCGATCTCGTGACGGTGAGCCGCAGCGACCTCGCTCGCTTTGCTGCCGGCGCGCTCTCGGTGGAGGCGATTCTGAATGCCACCAGGGTCGAGCCCGGACGCCTGAGCGACGGCACCGACGGATCTTTTGCCGGTCTCGCCGGTCTCACTTACCAGCAGATCGTCGATTATAGCCAGGAGCGCAATTCCCGGGCGCGCATCGATCGTCTCAGCCGGATGGGTGTCGATGTGTCACCGCTTACAATCAGGCTCATGGAGATTGCTGATGCCGAGCGCAGTAACGATCGAGTCCGTCTGAAGGCTCTCGAGCTGCAACTGGCTCTTGCCCTGGACCACCTGGAGAACAGCCGCAGGCTCTCCCGGAGCGGGAGTCTCGATGCCAGGTAAAAAGACCCGGAAGCATTCGCTTCAAAAAGGAGATCTTGTCACCCTCGTAATCGAGTCCCTGGCTCCCGGAGGCGATGGGGTGGGGTCCTGTCAGGGAGTGACTGTATTCGTCGCCCGAACGGCACCGGGTGATCGGGTGGAGGCGCGGCTTTTCGACGTACGCAAAGACTTCGCCCGGGGTAGCCTCGAGTCCCTTATGGAATCCGGACCGGAGCGTGTCGAGCCGGTTTGCCCGGTGTTCTCGTCCTGTGGTGGTTGCCAGTGGCAGCACGTCTCCTATGCCGGTCAATTGTCGAGCAAAGAAGATATCGTCAGGCAAGCGGTCCGGCGTATCGGCGGGCTCGAGCCCGATCTGGTCGAGAGCTGCGCCGGAACCAGTCACCATTTGCGGTATCGGAACAAAGCGCAGTTCCCGGTCACCGTCGGCGCCGGCGGTGGATTGGCTGCTGGTTATTACGAGCGCAATTCGCACAAGCTCGTCGATATCGATGGCTGCCCGGTGGTGCCCGAGCCTCTGGAGCATGCTCTGGCCGAGATCAAGCGAGCCCTGTTCCGTATGCGCTTCAGCGCTTATGACGAAAGCGAGCACCGGGGACTCTTGCGGCACATAGTCTTACGTGAGAGCGCTGAAAACAAGGCTATCCTAGCCACTCTGGTTTTAAATGCCGGGTCTCTATCCAGGGAAGAACGAGCCTGTCTCGAGCAGGTGGCTTCCGAAGTGATCGCCCGGTTGCCTTCGATAAGCGGATTCTGTCTAAACTTCAACAATCACAGGGGCAATCGCATTCTTGGTGACACGACAATTTGTCTCAAGGGTAGCCCCTCTATCGAGGAAGTGCTGCGCACGAGCCGGGAGGATAGACCGGAGCGGCTCCGAAAAGGGCTTGCCTTCCAGCTTTCCACCGGAAGCTTTTTTCAGGTGCATTCCGGTCAGGCGGTTTTCATCCTCGATCAGATCTATGACCTTGTGAAAGGTCGAGGATCGGGATTGATCATCGATGCCTATGCGGGGGTAGGAGTGATCGCCATGTGGGTGGCGGAGCTCGCTGAGCGCATCGTGGCGGTGGAGGAGAACGATCGCGCCGTGGCGGACGGTCTTGCCACCGTGGCAGCCAACCGGATCGAGAATATCGAATTCAAGCAGGGAAAGGCAGAAGTGATCATGCCGGCTATGGCAGAGGAAGGCCTTCGCCCGGATGTGATCATTCTCGATCCTCCCCGCAAAGGTGCTTCGCCGGAAGTCTTGCAAGCGGCCATGACTCTTATGCCGGAGCTGATTATCTATGTGAGCTGCAATCCAGCCACTCTTGCCCGGGACTTAAAGATCCTGAGCCTGGGTACTGGTATAAACTGGCAGGAGAAGCAAGCTCATATTGGGTATAAAACTCAACGAGTGAAGCCTGTCGACTTGTTTCCGCAGACTTATCATGTCGAGTCGATAGCATGCCTTGAGAGGGTTTTCCACGATGGTACTGTCGGGAATCTGGAAGAAATCTGAAGATCAAAAAGAGCCCCGCAAGCCCGAGCTCAAAATAAGCCACGAGAAAAATCTGCCTCCGGACGACGTTCAGGATATCTGTGCTTCGGTGGGCTGGAGCCGCCGGGAGCCCGAGCTTATCTCGAAGGCTCTTGAGAACAGTCTTTCGGTGGTCTCGATCTGGGACAAGGGCCGGATCGTCGGCTTCGCCAGGGCCACCGGTGATATGGTTTTCAACGCCACGATCTGGGACATGGTTGTAAGACCCAGCTACCAGGGCAGCGGTGTCGGTCGCCTGGTCATGCAAGAGCTTCTCAAGGATCTGGACGAGCTCGGTATTCCCCTGGTGACGCTTTATGCCGATCCGGGTACGGACGGCTTCTATCAGCGGTTCGGCTTCCTGGCCGACCCCTCCGGAGTGCGTGGCATGTTCCGGGAGACCAGCTGACAAGAGATCCACAAACTTAATAGAAAAGCTTATGGAATTTGAGCTTATGGCTTCGCCGTGGTAAATTTTCCAGTCGGATTTATAAAAGCTGTTTCTAGCGCAATCGAAGCGCGGGGGATGTCATGAAGGTCATTTTGCAAGATAACGTAGCCAAGCTGGGCACTGCCGGAGATATCGTGGAAGCCTCCCGGGGTTACTTCCGCAACTTTCTCGAGCCCAGAGGTCTGGCTGTCCTGGCCAGCAAAGGCACCCTCAAGAAAAGAGAGGAAGACCTGGAAGCTCTCAAGCGCAAAGCCGATAAAGCACGCCAGGAAGCTGTCGCCCTCGGCGAGCGTATCGCTGCCCTGCCGCCTCTGCAAGTCGAGACCAAGGCAGGCGAGACCGGCAAGCTCTACGGTAAGGTGACCAACAAAGAGATCGCCTCCCAGATCGAAGCTGCTATCGGAGTCCAGGTGGACAAGCGCACAGTCAAGCCTCTCGAAGAGATCACCTCTCTGGGCAGCTATAAAGTCCAGGTCAAGCTCACCGCCGATGTCATCGTCGAATGCGAAATCGATGTGGTCATCGAAGGCACTCCGGTTCGTGACCTGCCGCCTGCCGAAGCTCCTGCCGAAAGCGAAGCTCCTTCCGAGGAAGCCGAGACCGCTTCTGAAGAAGAGTAGGCTGGATATTTCAATTTCAAGGCCGGATCCACTGGATCCGGCCTTTTTGTTGATACCACTATTGGTGAGCAGGTCGGTTCAGGATGTCAGTCGCCCAGGGGCAGACTGAGCTGGCTCGATGAGCTCCGGGCCGCCTGGCGCGGTCGCGGCTCCAGGCTTCTGGGCGTGGAGTCCTCTTCTTCGTCATCGTCGCTTTTCGATTTCTCCGAATCGTTGCTCTCTTCGTCTGTGTCGAACGGCGTGGAGGAGATGCTGCCATCGAGATTCTTCTTGAGGATCTCGACTTTCTGCTCGGCACCTTTGAGAAATTCCTCGCACTGGCGGGAGAGTTTCATGCCGCGCTCGAAAAGCTCCAGAGCCGCTTCGAGCTTGACTTCGCCGTCGAGCTTCTGGACTACTTCTTCGAGCTCCATGAGGGTGCTTTCGAAATCCCTTTCTTTCTTCATTTCTACCACCAGTCCTTTTGAGTGTCGGATACTGAGACAGTAAGCCTGCCTGTGCGGAGGAGGACTTCGAGGACGTCTCCCTCCTTTGCCTGGGAAAAATCGGTGATCAGCTCTCCGTCGGTCTTTCTGACGATGGCGAAGCCCCGGCTCATGACGTTCTCGGGACCGAGGTCCAGGAGCCGTTTGGTGGCGACCTTGTGACGGTGCCGGTAATGGGTGAGGCGAGCCTCGACCTGATTGGCCAGGAGTCGCTGGCAATGAGCGATCTCGGTGCTCTTATGTCTCAGCCTGTCCTGGTAGCGCATCAGGGAGGAAAGGGGGCTCAGGCGCTCGAGATTGTAGCGGCAGTCATCGAGACGCTCGTCCATGGCGTCGATGAGATGTCCCTTGAGATAGGAGAAGCGCTCCAGAAGCTCGGCGCGTCCTCTGGCCACCAGCTCGGCTGCGGCTGTGGGAGTGGGCGCCCGCAGATCCGCCACCAGATCGCAGATAGTGATATCGGTCTCGTGTCCGACACCGGAGATGACCGGAACCGGCGATCTGAGCACGGCCCGGGCGACGGTTTCGGTGTTGAAAGACCAGAGATCCTCGATGGAGCCGCCGCCTCTGGCGACTATGATGACGTCGAGGTCAGGCATCTCATAGAGCAGATCGAGAGCCCTGGCAATGCTTTCTTCGCTGCCCTCGCCCTGGACCTTAGCAGGGGCGATATAGGCTTTGACCATATTGTTGCGCCGGGAAAGGGTGTTGATGATGTCCCTCACCGCCGCTCCGGCAGGACTGGTGACGATGCCTATCTTCTCCGGGAGCATGGGGATCGGGCGCTTGCGCTCAGGAGCCAGGAGACCTTCTCTGTCCAGCATCTCTTTGAGCTGCTCGAAGGCGAGCTGCCATTCCCCCACCCCCACCGGTTCGAGTTTGGCGACCACCATCTGGTAGGCGCCCCGGGGCGGGTAGACGCTGAGCTTGCCCCGGGCTACCACCGAAATCCCGTCTTCGAGGCGAAAGCGAATGCCCTGATTGGCGTTCTTGAAGCAGACGCAGGGCAGGGTGGCGTTCTGGTCCTTGAGAGAGAAATACCAGTGTCCGGAAGGATAGACCTTGGCGTTGCTCACCTCGCCGGCTACATATATGTGGTCAAAAGCCGACTCGAGCAGGTCTTTGACCTGGCCGGTCAGCTCGCTGACGGTCAGGACCGGATGCAATGGATTGGATTCTTTAGGGCTGTACATAAATATGAATACGTCCGTCAGCAAAAGATAGTTCGATTGGCATGATTTTTGGCACGATCTCCAGACAATTTAATGTAGGTAGAAACAGTTTTCTTGTTTATATCCTTTGATGCGGTTTCGAAGATGTCCGGCATCTGCGATCGTCTCGAGAAGGATATCGGTCGCGTAGCTTGTCGGCTGCTCTGAGCCCGCACTGGGAGCGGTTTTGGATAGATAAAACCGGAACAAGGCCGGGCATAGAGATGTCGTAGATAAAAGCAGACGCTGATATTTCATTTGACGACTGTTTTGGGTGTGCCATATATTAGTATGGCATACGGAAGTTTGGCTGTGTTTAAAAAAGGGGGTCTCATCATGGACCGCACATTATTCTCTCCCGCCATGATCGATACATACAGGTCCTGTCCCAGGGCTTTCGAGACGGCGCTCAAGCAGCTCGATGACGGTGGACGTCTTCGTTCCATCGCATCCGTATGCAAGCAATTCGTGCGCAAGGGCGTAGCCGAGATCAACAAAGGCCGTGTGACTACCCTCAATCAGCTCCAGCTTTTCATCGGTCATCACTGGCCCGTGGACAAGATGGAGAAATACGGCTACGACCAGGAGCAGATCACCCGGGCATTCCTTTATACATACAAAACCCTTGCCGGCTATGTAAGCCAGCCCTATCGCCCCAGGGAGTCCGAGGTGGCTGCCGTGGCTTTGAAAGTGAGAGCCCGGGTGGGCTCGGCACGCGCCTATCTCGAGGATACATTCGACCTGGTCCTCTGGTATCCCGAGCGGGCTCATCTCGAGATCGTGGACTTCGAGCTTTCGGGCAAGGGTCATGCCGGACGTGCCTGGCCAAGTGCCTCCAGTATCGCCAGACAGTTTCTGATCAACAAGCTCAGAGCGCGCTTTCCTTTCCGGACCCTGGCTTTCACGACTCTCCGGCTCACCCCCCGTGGCTTCCAGGCCAACAGCCAGGTTGCCGGGGAAGAAAGCCTGTCCAGGCACTTCGACGATCTGGTTCGCGATCTCGAGGCCATGCGTGCTCCCCTCAAGACCGAAGCGCATCCCCACGGCGAGTTCTGCCGGTACTGCTCGGCACTCACCCGGCAGGAGAGCGGCGCCGAAGGCAGCGAGCAAGACGACGACTCCCTTTCGCTGAGCGCCTGAAGCCTGGCTATCACCGGGCTACAAATAGATAATCAGCTTCGCATTCGCTATAATTTGCCCGCTTCCCGGGGGAAATTATGGACAGAGAAGACAAGATCATCGCTGCGCTCAATCTCGATCTCGAACACGAGATGGCAGCCATTATTCGCTATCTCCATCACTCTTTTCTGGTCAAGGGGCCTCTGCGCGGGTCCCTTGCCACGCTTTTTCGGACAAGGGCCCGGGAGTCCATGGCCCATGCCGTGAGGCTGGGAGAGAAGATTACGGCTATGGGCGGTCATCCGTCCGTCAATATTTCTGCCGTGCATATTCCGGAGATCGATGACCTATCGGAAGATGCCACCATCGAGGCGATGATCCGGGCCGATCTGAAAGCCGAGGAAGCGCATCTCGAGCTTTATATAGAGCAGCACGAGCTGGTCCGGGGCAATACGGCCCTGCGCTCTATGATCGAGCAATTCGTCATGGAGGAGGCTCGGCATATCGAGGAGCTCGAAATGTATCTGCGCGCCGATGTGCGCACTCCTCTGGAGGTTTGATAATGACGGCGAAGAGCGAGACGAAGGTGGAAGTCGATCTCCTGGTCGATCCCATCGGTGAGCTGGTCACGTCCAGGCATCGAAGGGGCCCGGCAAGAGGGCAGGCCATGGCTGAGATCGAAAGGATCAAGGATGGCGCCATTGCCATCAGAGACGGTGAGATCGTTCTTTCCGGAAAACGCGATCAAGTGCTCTCTCGGATCGCCGACCGGTCGGCCTGTACAGTGGTGGCAGCCGGGGATCGCCTGGTCAGCCCGGGGCTCGTCGACCCTCATACGCATCTTGTATTCGGAGGGGACCGGGCTGACGAGTTCATGATGCGTTGCCAGGGCAAGACCTATGCTGAGATTGCCGAGGCGGGCGGGGGAATTGTCGCCAGCATGCGCGGGACCAGGAGTGCGTCCCTGGCCGATCTGGTGGCGAGCGGGCGCCGCCGTCTCGACCGGATGCTCGCTCACGGTACCACCACCTGTGAAGTCAAGACTGGTTACGGTCTGGATCGGGAAAGCGAGCTAAGGATGCTCACTGCCATCCTCGATCTGGATGCCGAGCATGCGGTGGATCTCGTTCCGACATTCCTGCCTGCACATGCGGTGCCACCCGGCAAGAGTCGCGGCGAGTATGTGGAGGATATAGTCTCGGATATCCTGCCGGCGGCGGCGCGACTCCTCGATGAGCGCGGGCTCGCGCGCCATTCGATCTATGTCGATGTTTTTTGCGACCGGGGCTATTTCACCCTGGCCGATACCGAAGCAATTTTCGAGAAGGCCCTGTCTCTGGGTATGAGGCTCAAGGTCCATGCCGATGAGTTCGAGAGCCTGGGCGCCACAGCCCTGGCTGCTGAGAAGGGAGCCGCCAGCGCCGACCATTTGCTGGCGATCACCGACCAGGATATAGACCGCCTGGCCGGGTCGGGAACGGTGGCTGTTCTCCTGCCGGGCACATCTTTCTATCTCAATTTGAAAGAGCACGCGCCGGCTCGCCAGCTCATCGAGGCCGGTGCTGCAGTGGCTGTTGGCTCGGACTATAATCCCGGCTCCTGCCATATATTTTCGCTGCCTATGATCATGGGTCTTTCCTGCCTGCACCTGGGCCTGAAAGTGGAGGAGGCACTAACTGCGATGACAGTCAATGCCGCCTTTGCTGTTGGAGCCGGGGACCGTATCGGTCAGCTAAGCGAAGGGTATCAGGCGGATATCGTCATATGGGATGTCGGTCGACTGGAGGAGATTCCATACAATATGGGCTTCAATCCGGTGGGCACCATTATCAAAAAAGGGCGAGTGGTGCCCGCAAGTTAGTGATAATAAATTCGCGGCGTTTGCACTTGTTTTATTACTTGCTTTAGTTATAATTCTAAAGACGCCACCACTTCCGGGGGCCTGTGGAGACATATACCAGGAAGCGATCGCACTACAATCGGTGCTTCCCTATTTTTGTTCTGATAATTCAATTGAGGTGCCTTACTAAAAATGGCTGAAGCGAAGCGCATTTCCGACGAAGCTAACGATCCCCGCGAGCAGGGATACGACCTGGAAGGTTTCGAGCAGTTTTTCGAGGGAGAGAGCTCCGGCTCCAGTACCACAGTCAGTACCACCGGCAATGTGGAGCTGACCGCTGCCCAGATGGAGAAGCTCGTCGAGAGACTCTCCGAATTGATCACCCTGTCGGTAGATCAGAGAATCGAGACCAGCAAGATTGCCAATCAGCTCATGGAGAATCAACGGCAGCTGGTAGCTACCCAGCAGATCCTGATCAATCTCATGGAGCGGTCCATCGAGGTGACTCGACATGTCACTTCTATCGAAGAGCGCCTGCCGGCTATCTTCGAGCTTCCCCGTATCGTCGAGAGCCTCCGGCTCCGGGTCGCTCAACTGGAGGGCATCGAAACCCGCTGATAGCTCTTGATAAGCGAGCAAAAGCGTCACAGGCTGGCGTTTTATGAGCAGAAATAAATGTCATAAAGCCTAGGTCTTCGTGTTTTTACGCTTTACACTACCTCTTGCATATATAACGATCATGGCGGCCCGGTATATCTCCAGAAATGTTTTTTTCGGAATAGGGCCCTTCGTCATTCGAGGTAGACATGAGCCATACATTCATGGACGGTGGTGGACACGACAGCGGCGGTGCTGCGTTTCAGGGACCGGGTAATGATGCCCCGAACTTCGATGCCGGCGCCGACATGGGTGGACCTTCCCACACTGCTGTCTGGAACCCCGGACTGAAGGGCGTCAAGCTCTCGGATATGGTCCAGGGCATCAATGTCACTCCCAACTTCATGCTCGCCATGCTCTTCCTCGGTTTCACGGCATGGCTTTTCGTTATCTACTGGATCCGGCACAACGAGCCCCTGGCCAATCAGGTTCTCGGCACTCCCGCGGCTCTCGCTCCCACAGGAAGCGCTGATCGAGCGATTGTGGACGGAGTTCGCAATGCCCTGCCTATCAGGACTTCCAATAGTTTCGCTAATTTCTACACTCCCGACCGGAAGCTGCGAGCTCAGCAAGAAGCCAGTGCCGGCGAGGCATACAGCTATACCGGCGGTTATAACCAGCCCGACAATCGTATCGAGCGCAACTTCGGCGATGCTTATCCGGTTGCCACCGGTCAGACCATGCTCGGTCCCAGTCATGCTCGCATCGACAAGCAGGGCCGCGAGCATGTGGTCGTTCCCACTCCCGGAGCCGTCTATGTTCCGGAAGCCGGAGTGGTCAACTACCAGTCAGCCGATATGCCGGCGGCCATGGCGCCTCCGACGCCCAGTCATCTCGGCATGAAAATCTCGAACAGCCATTATCATGTCGGGGTCAACACTGTCGACGGTCCCAAGCTGCGCACCGTGGTCAATCGCTAGACTCAGAGCCCGAAGCTCTTTTCTTTAAGTTCATCGATTGTCTGCAACTCTTCGGCGCTCAGAGCCCTGGTCTGTCCGGCAGTGAAGTTCTCCTGCGCCTGGTCGGCGGTCTTCACGCCGGCGATGACAGTGGACACTTCCTGGTGCTCGAGCACCCATCGTATAGCAGCTTGAGCCAGGGTACGCTTGCCGGGAAGTGTCAGGAAACTCAGAGCGTGAGCGGCTTTCACCCGGGCGTTGATGAATTCTCTGGGCCAGCTCTGGCGTATATCACCGCTGGCAAAGCGAGCATTGATCTCATACTTGCCGCTGAGAAAGCCGTTGGCCAGCGGTTCTCGCGCAATGATTGCGCATCCCCGGGCGGCAGCTCGTTCGAATAGCCGCTGGCAGGAGTCGCTGGCGAAGATATTGATCGGCACCTGCAACGAGTCGGGAAGCCCGGTTTCCAGTGCTTTCACGCCTTCCTCGGAGCTGCCCACCGAAACTCCCCAGGCTCGGATTTTTCCCTCTTGTTTCAGATCTCGGAGGACCTGATATGTGGTGTCATTCTCAATCAACTCCAGAGGCGGATTGTGGAGCTGGTAGATGTCCACGAAATCGGTTTTCAGTCGGGCCAGGCTCTTCTCCAGAGCGAAACGCACATACTCCGGTGTGAAGGTCTGGAAGCCGTATCCCTGGTAGAAGTCCGATCCTACTTTGGTGGCGATCACATGCCGGTCTCGCCGACCTTTGAGAGACTTGCCCAGAAGCTCTTCGCTCTTGCCCCAGCCGTAGACGTCGGCGGTGTCGAAG
>JAGQHH010000260.1 GCA_020431945.1 Cyanobacteria bacterium HKST-UBA02
GTTCTATGCCGAGTCCGGCGGTCAGCTCGGCGACCACGGCATCCTCACCAATAACGGCACCACCCTCCGGGTGCTGGATACCAGAAAACATGAAGGACTGCACCTGCACCGGGTGCGAGTCCAGTCCGGCAGTCTCCATCCCGGCGACACCGTCGAGTCCAGAGTAGACCCTGAAAGACGTTCTGCCACCGTCCTCCATCACAGCAGCGCCCACATTTTCCACGCCGCCGTCCGGGAGCGCCTCGGCAAACATGTGGTGCAGGCAGGCTCCCAGGTAGGTCCGGGCTCAATGCGATTCGATTTCACTTTCGAGCGCCAGCCGACAAGAGAAGAGCTCAATGATATAGAAAGCCTTATGAACACCTGGGTCCAGGAGAATGCCGCTGTCCGGACAACCGAGATGAGCCTGGATGAAGCGAAAAACACCGGCGCCATAGCCATGTTCGGCGAGAAATATGGCGACCTGGTCAGAGTCGTGCAAATGGGTGATTTCAGCCTCGAGTTCTGCGGCGGCACCCATGTCAACGCCACCGGTCAAATAGGCCTGATTAAAATAATCGATGAAGGCAGTATCTCATCCGGTACCAGGCGAGTGGAAGCCTATTCCGGTCAGAAAGCCTGGCAATACATCCTCGAGCAGATGACTTATCTCGGCGAAGCCGCCGGCAAGCTGAAAGTGAAACCCTCCGAGATTCTCGCTCAGATCGAGCGACTTCAGGAGCAAGTCAAAGAGAAAGAGAAACTGGCCGGTCAGCTCCAGGACAAGCTCGCCATGGCCAAAGTCGGCGAGCTCAAAGCCAGCCGTGAGACTACAGGCGATATCGGAATAATCGCCGAGACCATCGAAGGAGTCACCCCGGACGCCCTGAAAAAGCTCGCCGAGAGCCTGGTCGCCAGCGAGAACAATGTCGTGATCCTCGGCTCGGTCCAGGCTCCCGACCGGGTATCCCTGGTTTGCGCCGTAGCCAAGCCCCTCACCTCGAAAGGTTTCAATGCCGGCAAGCTGGTGGGTGAAGTCGCCACTATTTGCGGTGGCAAAGGAGGCGGCCGGCCCGAACTCGCTCAGGCTGGCGGCAAAGAATCGGAAAAACTGAAAGAAGCCCTGGAGACCGGCAAGAATCGAGTTCGCGAAATTGCCGCCGGTCTTTGAAGAGAAATCAGTAGAGAGGACGACAATGACAGGCAAACAAGCATATGTATTCGCAGACGGCGGCTCGCGAGGCAACCCCGGTCCCTCCGGCGCCGGAGCCCTGGTCAGAGAAGGCGACCCGCGCGGTCCGGTGGTGGCGGAGATGGCCGAGTTCCTGGGCACCACAACCAATAATGTTGCTGAATATACCGGTCTCATAATCGGGCTCAAGAAAGCCATCGAGCTCGGTTACAGCGACGTCGAAGCCCGGATGGACTCGGAGCTGGTGGTGAAGCAGATCAAAGGCGAATACAGGGTCAAGAACGAGAAACTCAAACCTCTATATATGGAAGCAAAGCTCCTGGTCTCCAGAATCGAGAATTTCAGCATCGTCCATATCGCCAGAGAATTGAACAAAGACGCCGACCGCCTTGCCAACCAGGCCATGGACAGCGCTCAAAGCCTCCAGAGCTGAGCCATGGCCAAGCGACCCAGACCTCTCCGCAAACGCAAGAAGCCCAGCTCCGGCATAGATTCCCAGGAATCGCGAACTACCAGGAATACGAAGAAAACGCCCAGAAAGGGCAATACGATGATCGGTCCGCCGATCATAAAACGATTCGCCTCTTTCCTCACAGACCTCCAGGAAGGCAATATCACCTGGAAAAGCACCCTCCCTGTAGTGCTCTTCCTGCTTGCCATGCTCGGAGCGATCATTTTCTTCTACAAGTCTTTTTGAATATTTTTGTCAAGGGTGCAGGAGCTTTTCAAAATCTCAACCGATATCGGTTGAGATTTTCAGTCAGTGGTATCCTAAAGATTTTCGACCGTTCCCGGGGAGACTTTATCTCATGAAAGCAATCATGCTCGTGCTTCTGGCAGGCATACTCGGTCTGATCTCGACTGGTCCTGTCTTTGCCGGGGCTCCTCCGGTGAGGATGTCCATCGTCACGGGCGGGGGCAGCGGTATCGAGCAGGAGATCGTGGACCGGCTCACCGCCAGGCTTTCCCAGAATCCTAATATCGCCATCTCGACGGTCAACCCGGACTGGAACGTCACCTGCTCCATCAAGGACTTCATGGACCAGATGAGCGGTCAGATCCGCTACAACGGCAATGTCGAGGTCAAGACCCTGAGCGGTCATGTCATCGCTACCGTAGCAGTGCAACAGTACAAGCAGGATTTCTCCGTCACACCTGGGATGCCTCTCAACAAAGCCCTGGTGGACCGGGCAGCCAGAGAGGCGGTCGCCGGCGCCGCCGACCGCGCTCAGGGACCTATCGAGAATGCCGTCCGGGTAGAGATGGACACCCGGGAAAAGATTATCAAAGCGCAGATCATGGCTGAACACGAAGAATATGACGGGGCTATCAATTCGCTCCGCCTGGTGAGTGCCGACTCGCCTCACTTTCAGAATGCGCGAACCCTGATGGAAGAGTTCGCCATGGAGAAAGACGCCCTGGACAAGCTCAGGAGCGCCGAGGCCAGCGTCAAGGCAGGCAAAGTCGCCCAGGCTGTCGCTCTTCTCAAACAAATCCCGGCCAAGTCGAAATACTCGCCCCGGGCGAAGTCGCTTCTCGCCTCGTATACGAAGAAGAAGGCGCCGGCGAAAAAATTAGTGAAAGTTAAATCGACCAAGCCCGGCGCCGCTTCCGGCACCGACAAAAAGGCTGAACTCAAAGCCCTGGACAAGGTTCTCGAGATGGAGAAGAAAGCCATCGAGAACACCCAGGCCAAGGTGCGCAAAGAGCTTTCTAAGTAGCTCTGTATCATTTAATTGAAATCAGGCAGCACGAGCCTTTTTGATCTACATTTGGATCCAGTAAGCTAACGGCTCCTGTTCCGGATCATACAGTCGATCGGCTTATATGCCTGAGGAGAAAAACTATGATCTTTCGAAAAACCGGCATTCTGCTGATTCTGGCAGCTTTCCTGGTTAACATTTTCTGTGCCCCGGTATCTTATGCGTCCGCCAAGCGTCGAATCGCGATCATGCCCTTTGATTCCCATCACTGGGCAAGTGCCATCGCCAATGTCGACCTGGGCGAAGCAATCGCCAGCATGATGGTGACCAAATGCGTCAATGACGGCACCTATTCGGTGATCGACCGGAAGATGCTCGATTCAGTCATGAAAGAGCAGAACCTCTCGGTTTCGGACCGTGCCGACCCGGCCACCGCTTGCAAAATCGGTAAGATCTTGAGCGTGGACGCCATTGTGGTAGGCACCATCACCCAGTTCGGCAATGAGAAGAGCTCGACTTCGGTAAACGCTCCCACCGCTTATGTCCCCTCCATTCCCTATGTAGA
>JAGQHH010000261.1 GCA_020431945.1 Cyanobacteria bacterium HKST-UBA02
TATCGCCAGAATGATACCAACCGACAAAGTAAAGTGCTCCAGTCCGGAGCATCCATGTTTTTCACCACCACGATGGTCTGCCATTGCCACGGTCCCCCTGTCTAAACAACCTTCATTGCAATATATCACCAACTACCGCCGATCAACTAAGAAAAGTTCGAATGTGACATACCGGTACTGGCCAGTATCGAGGGCGATCAGCAACGATAACTTACATGTAACCGTCTGGAGACCAGTCAAAATAATATGGAAAGATAATTGATTGGTAGATCTCAGATGGAAAGATCATGAAAGTGCTCGCCAGGTTGATGATAGTCCTTGCACTAGCCCTCTTCACGCAAGCGGGGCTGGCAAAGTTCATCCCTGGAGAATCCTATGCACAAGGAAATTCCAGCCGATCCGGACAGACCTTGCAGTCTCCTCTTCTAGCTCAGTCCGATGATTCCGGGAAGAATGCCGGCGACCATGGACAAGCCACTAAACGCGGAGAGGCCTGCATAACCTGCCACCAGAATGAAGTAAGCCCCGGCGCAGTCGCTCAATGGCATGACTCGAAGCACTCTAAGGCCGGCGTGTCTTGTATAGACTGCCATGGGGCGAACAAAGACGATGTCGACTCTTGGCTGCACCGGGGAGAGTACATCTCGAGTATCGTCACGCCGAGAGATTGTGCTCAATGCCACTCGAAGGAGTCGACAGAATTCCAGGCCAGCCACCACAGCACGGCGTCGCTTTTTATAGGGTCCCTCGATAATTATCTGGGAGCCTTCGTAGAAGGTCATCCCGCTACCGTCTCAGGCTGCAAACAATGTCACGGCAGCCGCCTCAAGCTGTCCAAGCACTTCACTGACGGCACCGACTTCAACCTGGACATGGAAGAAGTATCAACGGAAGCAATGAAAAACCTCCAGGTCAAAGGTCTTGAGCCTCGCATGAGCAAGGAGGAATTGAGCGCCGAAATGGTCCGTCTGGTTAACGAGGCTTGGGCCCCGCACAAGGACAAGGAACTCAAGGCCGAGACAGACGGAATCAAGATAGATAAGGATACCTGGCCGAACTCCGGCATGGGAAGAATCAACGCTGACGGCAGTATGGGAAGCTGCAACGCGTGCCACAGCAGGCATACCTTCAGCAAGGCCCTGGCGAGACAACCGGACAACTGCGGCAAATGCCATATGGGCCCCGACCATCCCCAAATAGAAATCTATAACGAGAGCAAGCATGGTATCGCATTCAGAAACAGACTCTCCCAGATGAACCTCGACCACCCCGAATGGGTTGTAGGCAAGGATTATTCTGCTGCACCCACCTGCGCGACATGCCATATGTCCCGGACCAAGACGCAGCCGGTTACCCACGATGTCGGGCTTCGTATAAGCTACACCCTGAGACCCGTGATCAGTAAATTGACGACATCTCATTCGGCTGTCGAAGATGAGTTTGGCGAAGTGAAGAAGATCACCCTGACCGGACCGGAGAAGCGCGAGCGGATGAAAGAAGTCTGCTCTGCCTGCCACGGGCCTACGCATATCAACAATTTCTACGAGCAATACGATCAGCTTGTCTCGCTCTACAACAAGAAGTTCGCAACACCGGCCACCAATATCATGGAGTACATCAAGAAAAAGAACTACGTGAACAGCGAGGTTCCGTTTGGAAGCGACATCGAGTGGAAATACTACGAACTGTGGCACCATGAAGGACGTCGCATGAGAATGGGCGCAAGTATGATGGCTCCGGACTATACTCAGTGGCACGGTGCCTTCGAGGTCGCCCGCAACTTCTACTTCCACTTCCTTCCCCTGGCGGAAGAGATAGCCGAAAAGCACCAGGACAAGGGTCTGAAAGACCTGATTGCCCAGGAGCTCTCCGCGCCAGAGCACCAGTGGATGAAGGGCTTATCCATGGATCAGCGTAAGCAGATGCTCGAGTTCTATCAAAAACGATACGGAGAAAATTCAGCATTGATTGAGCCGAAACCGGACCAAAAGGAAGATTAGCCGGGAACAAATTTGAAATCATCCCGGAGATAGAGGAAAAAGGTCAGGAGCAAAGCTATCGTGATGAAGCTACCTCCATCCTACTGCATAAATCCTATTCACTTCCTTTTGCAGTAGTCCGAAGAAAAACCGACACCCACCGGCAGGTCGCCCGAGAAAAAGCGAAAGGTCGGTTTTTCTTTTCTCTATACTTCGTCCTCAATCATCCCATTTACTGATCCCGTTGCCGAGTTCGCTCCAAGGTAGCGGCTTCACGAACTATTTGCCCACTGTCCGTCCAAAGATGGATACATCTTTTATTCCAGTCGCGGAGAATCCACATATCCAAGAGCGGGAGTCTCAAATGAGAATACCAAAGAGGAATTCAAGTAGACCTGGGAACTCTCGCTCGAGCTTACTATTTCTCTCCTCGATTTTTGCAATCTCAACCTTCGATCTGGCTGCTGTGGCCAGCGACTCTGCATTATTTCAAGATCGTTGCGCCGGATGTCACTCCATGGGCGGTGGTGTTCTGGTGGGACCGGATCTGCTTTCGGTGAAGGGCTGGGATGATACCAAGCTACGCACGGAGATCAAGCGCATGGAGGGCATGGCCGGTCCCCTGACGGATCAGGAAGTCGACGAGATCCTGGCATATCTGAAGATTCCTGAGGCTGGCGCTCCGGCAGGAAGCGGCGAGAAAGAGCCCGAGGCGGCCGTATCCGAAGAGATACCGGAAGGTGAATTGCCAGGTTCTGCCGACAACGGCAGATTGATTTTTACGGGTCTTCGCCCCCTTGCCAATGGTGGCATGTCATGCATCGCCTGCCATCAGGCAGGCAGTCAGAGCCTCGGACCGGACCTCTCGAAAATAGGTCAAAAATACAAAGGCAAAGCGCTTGTATCAGCTTGCCAGCAAGCGTCTTTCAAAGTCATGCGCCCGGCTTACAAGGATCACAAGATTACCGAGAGCGAAGCCTATGATATCGCCAAATATCTGCTGTCTCTCGATCAGAACAACAATGAAAGTCAGGTGAATTTGCTGGCATGCGGCGGCGCCATCTCAGCTGGCATCCTGGTCCTGATCTTTCTTGGGTACAGCAGGAGACCACGCGGAGCGAGACAGAAGCTCAAGAGGAGGTAGGTATGGGCTGGATAAAAGATGTATTCGCCCCGCAGGAAAGACAGTGGGAAGATCTGTACCGCAACCGGTGGCAGTACGACAAGATTGTCCGCAGCACCCATGGTGTGAATTGTACCGGCTCCTGCAGCTGGAACGTTTATGTCAAGAGCGGAATAGTAACCTGGGAACTCCAGGCCCTCGACTACCCCACGATAAGCAAGGATATTCCTCCTCACGAGCCCCGTGGCTGCCAGCGCGGCATCTCCTGCTCCTGGTATCTCTACAGTCCTCTGCGAGTAAAGTATCCCTATGTCAGAGGAGCTCTCCTCGATCTATACAGAGAAGCAAGAAAGAATTTCCCTGACGATCCCGCCGGCGCCTGGGCCTCCATCGTGGACAACCCGGACTCTCGGGCTCGCTTCCATCGAGCTAGGGGCAAAGGCGGTTTTCGCAGGGCGAGCTGGCAGGAAGTCTATGAGATAATGGCTGCCGCCAATCTACACACCGCGCGACGATACGGCTCTGATCGCGTTGTGGGATTCTCGCCGATTCCAGCCATGTCGATGGTCAGCTACGCGGCAGGAGCGCGTTTCTTGCAGCTCTTCGGCGGCATCTCCCTCTCTTTCTATGACTGGTATTGCGACCTTCCACCGGCATCTCCCGAAATCTGGGGAGAGCAGACCGATGTAGCCGAGAGCGCCGACTGGTTCCATTCCAAGTTCGTGGCGGTAGTAGGCTCCAACGTGCTCATGACACGCACACCGGATGCTCACTTTCTCGTCGAAGGACGGCACCGGGGCTCCAAGGTCGTCGTCTTCTCACCGGATTTCTCTCAGTCCTCCAAGATAGCCGACGAATGGGTCCCTATTAACCAGGGACAGGACGGAGCGTTCTGGATGTCGGTAGGCCATGTGATTCTGAAAGAATTTTATGCCGACTCCACGGTGGACTATTTCACCAGCTATATGAAGAAGTACAGCGACGGGCCATTTCTGGTTCGATTGAACAAGCAAGAGGACGGGACTTACAAACCAGGACAATTCTTGCGAGCGGACGCCGTCGAGAAGACAGGCAAGATCGAGAATTCCGCCTGGAAGATGGTGATGCTGGACAAGAAAAGCGGCTCTCTCAAGATACCGAAAGGCACGATCGGGCACCGCTGGCAGGAGAAGAAGGGAGACTGGTCGCTGGTGCTGGAGGATACCGTCACCGGAGAATCCATCGATCCAGTCCTGATGATGTCGGGACAGGGAAAGGATATCGAGCCCGATACTGTGGTCAAGGTTAGCTTGCCGGACTTTTCCGACGGCAGCAATGATCGGTTGATGGTGAGACAAGTGCCCGCCAGGAAAATCGAAACCACCGAGGGATCCGTGTTCGTAACCACAGCCCTGGAGCTCCTGCTCAGCCAATACGGCGTCTCTCGCGGTCTCGATGGCGACTACCCGGTAGATTATGAGGATCCCGAGAGCCCATTCACACCAGCCTGGCAGGAGAAGTTCACTGGTGTCCAGTCCAAGACCGTGGTCGACTTTGCCAGACAGTGGGCTCGAACGGCTCAGCGAAGCAAGGGAAAGTGCAGTGTCATTATCGGTGCCGGGGTAAACCACTGGTATCACAATAATTTGATTTATCGGGCGATCATCATGCCTCTGGTACTGTGCGGTTGCGTTGGCGTGAACGGAGGCGGTCTTAACCACTATGTCGGTCAGGAGAAGCTCGCTCCCCAGGCTTCATGGGGACCGATCGCTTTTGGCGCGGACTGGGCCGGTCCGCCCCGCCTGCAGAACACACCTTCGTTTCACTACATGCATTCGGACCAGTGGCGATATGACGGGAACTTCACCGAGATGTGTCCTGTAGCCGACGATACAACGCATCTGGCTTCCGGGCACACTGCCGACAAGCAAGCTCTGGCTGTTCGTCTTGGCTGGCTGCCCTGCTATCCTCAATTCACGCGTAGCAACTTCAAGCTGGTTGAGGAAGCAAGATCCGAGGGCGCTACCAGCGACCAGGAAATTATCGACAGTGTCGTGGCGAAACTGAAGAGCCGCTCCCTCAAATTCGCCATGGAAGATCCGGACAACCCCGAGAGCTTCCCGAGGGTCTGGTATATATGGCGTGGTAATGCAATCTTGAGCTCGGCCAAAGGACACGAATACTTCCTCAAGCACTACC